>JABFRG010000962.1 GCA_013141295.1 Polyangiaceae bacterium | reverse complement strand
TGATGGTGTAGACCTTCACCCGACCGCCTTCGCCTACCCGCACCTGCATGTCGAGGGTGCGGCACCCTTTCCGCATGATGGCGAGGTGGTGCTCGCCCGGGTTCACGCGCAGGGGCTGCCGCGCCGATACCAGGGTCTCGTCGGCGTCCACCCGGACCTCGGCGTCCTTCCCATCGGCAACCTGCACCAAAATCGCGGGAATGCGCGCGTCCAGCATGGAGATCTTCTCCCGCGCGGCGGTGACCACCGCGTCGTCCTCCGGGGTGCGCTGGGTCGCCTCGGCCACCTTCACGAAGGCGATCCGCGCTTCTCGCAGGTGGTAGGTGGCCTCGAGGCACGCGGCGATGCGGAAGCGGACCGCCGGGGTATCCCGCACCGCGCGCACCTTCTCCAGCTTCTTCAGGGCGTCCCCGAAGCGGTGCTGCTCTTCGTCCACCACCGCGTCGTCGAAGAGGGCTCGCGCCACCTCGAGCTCCGCCGCGGGGCTTGGCGCCTCGGCCGGGCGGGGCTTTGCGCACCCTGTGCCGAGCGCGACCATAGCCAGCGCACCTGTAAACGCGAGTGTGAACGTCAGGAGGACCCCTCGTGTGCGATTTCCGAAGACCATCGCAGGCGGAGAACGGCAGCCGCCGCCAGATCCTTGACGCCCAATTTCAAGGGCCCCCTTTTTCGTTCGGCTTCAGGTACCTTTACTTTGGCCGTTCATGCACCCGCCGCGCGATTTCTTCGCGACCGTGGGAAGAGGCGAGCGGGCGCTGCGTAAGACTCCATACAAGACTTCACGAGGAGACAATCAAATGGGACTTTTTTCGATCAGTGAGCAGAAGGTTCAGAGCCACGTCCAGACGGCGCTTCAGCCGGGCGAGCAAATCCAGCAGATCGTTCTCGGCACCGAGAAGCCCTTCTGGACCAAGATTTTCTATCGCGTGGGCGTGTTCTTCTGGAGCAACTATATCGTCGCCACCACCAACCAGCGCGTGGTGTTCGTCGAGTACGGTGGCCTTCTCTCGGGCTTCAAGTCGAAGCGCGTGGACGCTCTCGCCCTCGGCGAGGTCGACTCCGCCAGCCTCGGCTGGGGCATCTTCAACAAGAACCTCACGGTCAACGCTGCGGCTCGCCGCTTCAAGCGCACCGTCGAGGTGAACCGCTTCCAGCGCAAGGGCAACCTCGACAACGCGCAAGCCGTCGTGGGCACCGTCCAGCAAGTTCGCGCCATGGGCGGCGGCGCGGCCGCTCCCCAGCTCCACGGCTGAAGCTCCCCGCACGCAACATCGAAGGCGCTCCACTCCATGTGGGCGCCTTCGGCGTTTCAGGCGGGCGATGGAACGAAAGAAGGCGCCCCGGGAGACCGAGGCGCCTTCGTCGTTGCTCCGGGGGGAGCGGGGAGACTCAGGGGTGGCAGTTGTCGTCGTCGTCGTCTTCGTCGTCACGATGACGATCGTTCACGTTGCGGTACGAGACCGTGAGGTTGCGCACGTCGAACTCCGCTCCCTGGCCGAAGATGCGGTTGGAGAGCAGGCTCGTCCCGTCGACGAAGGTCTCGGGCGTGGGGGCGCCGACCTCGGGGTTGAAGTAGAAGCTCGGGGTGTCGGAGACCTTCACCAAGCCGATCTTCGAAGGCAGGTGCGCGTCGAGCAGCGTGAACATGCCCATGCCGCAGTCGAGCTGCCGCGGAGACACGATCTCTTCGGTGCCGCCGTGGTCGAGCGTCATGTACTTGCGGTCGATGCGGAAGCCCAGGCGGTTCACCGAGAACACTTCCTTGCCGTCGAGGATCCACCGCACGCGGTTGCCGGTGCGGTCGTAGGCGGTCTTGAAGTGATGGGCCTGGCCGGGGTTGGTTTTTGCGACCGGGATGTTGAAGGAGAACGCCGCGTAGTTGCCGAGGGCGGCGCGGGCGAAGGGGAGGCGCTCGTAGAACGCGTAGATGGTCTCGTTGGTGATGAACCAGTCGAACACCATGAGGGTCTCGAGGTCGATGCTGTTGGCAGCGTAGGCCGAGAGCCGGAGGTCGTCGTTGGCGTCCTTGACGTTGCTACCGAACGGATGGAACCGGTTGCCGAAGGTGCGGCCGCTCATCCGCCACTCGCAGGCGACCTCCTTGCCGGGAATGGCGTCCCAGCCTGCGATGCCGCTGCTGGCGGGGTGCGTGGCGTAGGCGAGCCACTTCACGTGGTCGACGCCGCCGGGGATGCCGCTGATGCTGTCGGGGGCCACCGAGTTGGTGAACGCCGGCTGCCCGGTGCGCGGGTTCCGTCCGTTGGCCTCGACGTGCAGACCGCGTCGGCCGGTGGACTCGGTGCCGCCGTTTCCGACGAAGGGACCCGCGGAGAAGTAGAACCACTTCGCGGTCGGCGTGTTGACGCTGAATCCGCTGCTGAAGTCGTCGTAGACGAGCCTGGACGCGCCACTTCCCGGGGTCGCTTGCGCCTCCGGTACCGGGCGAAAGAGCATCGCGCCGAACGCTCCCGCAGCGAGCGCGATGCGAGAGAGAGCAAGAACTCGTTTCCCCTTGGTCATGTCCACCTTCTTTCGTTTGCGCATGCGGATACATGCAGTGCGCATGATTCACGTTAAACGATCGTTCGTGTTACACAACAAACTTCGCAGAGCCTCGACGAGACTTGGCGGCGCTTCTCGCACCGTCACGCAGACCCGCCGCGATGGCGCGACGCCCCGATGATGGCGGACGCCAGCACGCGTGGCGCGCAGCGTGAATACGGCGCTACAGGCCGCCCAGTCTGCGCTCGCGCCAAAGCTACGCATGCGGTACCTCCGATGATGATGGGGCGCGGACTACGCAAGCGACGTGCCGCTGCCGGCGCGGCGTGCTTGCGCGTTGCGGGGTGCTCGGGTGTGAACCCGCGGATACCCTCTCTCGTCGCTCCAGAGGCGCGAGCCTCGCCACGCACGGCCGATCACCCGCGCGGCAGAGCTTCGCGTCGATCATGGCTTGCCGCTCCACTTCGCGAACCACGGCTCCGCGGCCAAGCTCGATTCGGTCTTCGCCCGTGCGATGGCTAGTGCCCCGCCCGCCCGAACCGCGTCGTTCAGCGCGCCCTCGGCCCGCGGGTCGTGGATGATGGCCAGAGCCACTGCGCGTTCGAAGGCGAAGGTCCACTCCGCGGGCTGCGCGACGGCGGCCTTGCCGAAGAGCGCCGCTGCCTTCTCGTGGGCGCCGCGGCCACGCACGGACCGCGCGGTTTCGGCATAGATCCGCGCCGCGAACACCGACGTCTGCAGGCGGACGGTCTTTGACGCCTCGTACCACATGGTGCCGCTCGACATCGCGACCAGGCCCAGCTCCTTGCCGTCGTGCGATACGTCCACGAAGAGGTCCGGCGTGGTCATGGTCCACTGTTCGTTCCACGCGGCGCGCTCCTCCGGGGTTCGCGCCTCCTTGGGCATCCTGCCCCGCATCGGGTGCGGTGCGAGCACGATGCGCTGGGTGAGCACCGGCGCCTCACCGTCGACGCGCGCTCCGAACGCCACGCCCACCGCACCGTCGGCATCTTCCGGTAAAGCTTCGAGCGCGAACGTGAGATCGTCGTAGGCAAACGTACCGCGGAGCGGAGCGCGGTCGCCACGGAGCTCGGGGGGATTGTCCGGGACCGCCACGCCGAGGCGTACCAGCAGGTCGTCGAGCTTCTTGTCGTGCGCTGCCCGCAGCTTCTCCACCTGCGCATCGCTCAGGTTGCCCGCCAGGCCGGCGGACTCGAAGTAGGAGAGGACAGTCTCCCGCTTGCCGTCGTCGAAGACGCACGCGAGCGGGCAGGGATCGCAGCTCGAGGTGCACGACACCAGCGTGCGGCCTTCGCGCGAGAAGCCGACCGGACGCCGGGGGAACGCATCGGAGAGGCAGGGAAGACCGCGGAGCGGTCGCGTCCAATGCGCGGGATCGCAGCGAGCCTCCGAGGCAACGTCGGCGTCGGCGCGCGTGGCGTCGAGCGCACCGGCGTCGCGCGGGGCCCGGACCACCACCGGGTCGGGGATCGCCATCGACGGCGCTTCGTGGGCGCCGCTGCGCGGGCAGCCGAGCCCGGACAGCACGAACCCGCAGGCCGAAAGCGCGAGGAAGCGCATGGGGAGCAGAACGCCCCGCCTTGGCCCCCGCTTCCCGCAACCTTACGCGGCTTCTTGGATGAGCTGGTCGCGCACGCGCTCGAGCACCTTGCCGAGCAGGTTCTTTCCCCGCCATCGTTCGGGCGTGCCGGCATCGGCGTGCGACGGTGCGAGGCCGATGCCCCAGATGCGGTCGAAGGGCGAAGCCTCCGCGAGCGGCAGCGGCGCGGTGGAGAGAAGCATCGCGCGAAGGTCGTCGTGCGCCCGGTACTTGGCCAGGTTGCCCTGCACCACGATCTCTTCTGCGGCCTCGGACCAGCGCTTCGGCTCGAACGGCGTCACCTTTCGCCCCAGCGCCTTCTGCGCCTTGGGCGACTCCGTCACCAGGATCTCCGCCAGCCGCTCCGCGTCGCCGAAGAGGCGGGCCTTCTCGGCCATCATCCACTGCTCGGTGCACACGTACCGCTGTCCGTTCACGACGAACGGTGCGATATGCCAGTTCGAGAACGGGCCGTGCCAGAAGAGGACGTGGCCACCTTTCACGGTGACGCCTTCGATGGAAAGAGAAAGCTCGGCCATGTCGAAAGAGTACATCAGACTCTTTCTGTGCGCAAGGGCCCGCTCAGGAGAGGAAGCTGCGGCAGTAGCCCGCGAGGAGTGCCTCGCCGTCGTCCTCGATGGAACCGAAGCGCACGCCGAAGGCGAGGCGACCCGGCTGGGTGAGCTGGCACCAACGCACCCAGCCGCGGGCGCAGACGAGCGCGCCGTTCACGAAGAAGGCCACCGAGACCTCGTCGCCGATCTTCAGCGGCCGATTGGTGCTCGCCCGAAGGCCTTGCGGCGATACGTTGCCGGCGATGGCGTCGTGGACGCGGCCGTTGACGATGACGGTGACGGTGCCCGCGAGTGGCGCGCGATAGGAGGCGCGGCGATTGGGTACGGATTGGGCGGCGGGGGCCGTTTGCGTCGAAGGGACCATGCGCCCTCTCCAGCAAGAGCCCGGCCAACCCGAAGATCATGGCGTTTTCCGAGCTCGGCGCCGGCTGGCCTCACACTTTATTGCAGCACACGTTGTGCGCTCCGGAGACCCTCTCGCGAAACAACTCGTGTTTCCGCCGCGCGCATTTGGTCCGAGGGTGGAAAACATTGCGAGGTCGACCGTGCCAGCGGGCCGCTGCCGGCGGACGACCGTCCCGGGGCGGAGACGCGACCCATCGCGACCACAGCTCGCGGGGCGTCGCGGGCGCTACCCCGAAGACGGACGCCCACGAGAAAACCAGCACGCGCAGCGGAATCGACTCCGGTGGTCCATCGGTGCGCCCATGGCATCGTCGCCCTGTCTTTCCGTGCTCTACCGCGCTCGCAGCCGGATGGCTCGGGCGCTTGCTTCCGCGCATGCTCCCCTCGCGAGCCATCGCGATCCGAATGCTCGTCGAGAGCCTGCGCGGCGACTCCGAAATCCGGGCACGACGCAAAACGAGTATTTGGAGCGGAATGGACTGTGTCGAGATCGCACCATCCTGAGGTGAGCTGCCCTCTAGATCCGATTCCGTAGTTCCGAATTGCGGATCAGTGGATAAGCCTCCAAGCGTTTACCTGGCGCAATGGAGGGCGATGGACATTGAAACCCCCACTCTGCGCCAGCTAAGGTGGTCGAGAATGGCGAATCATCGCCGCGCTGCAGAGGAGATCACGATGCGATCGAACCGACTCTCGACGACTGGCGCTGGGCTCGTGGTGCTCGTCGTTTGCGTTGCGTCGACCCATTGCTCCGACGATCCGGTGGATACCAAGCCGAAGGACGCGGGGGCCGACGTCCGCTTTCGTCCGGACGGCAGCACCTGCGGAGATGCCGGCGCACCGGTGCAGGCGAAGAGCAACGCGCAGTGCACGACGGAGCTGGGAGAAACCGCTGTGTTCGTCGCGGCCAAGGGCGCGTGCGCGAAGATCAAGGCCGCCGACTGCGCCCTGGTGGAGGGCACCGTGGACTCCGACCGTACGCTCCTCATCGGCGCGACGCTGCCCACCACCGGCGACGACGCGGCCTCCGGCGTCCTGATCATCAACAGCGCGCGGCTCGCCATTCGCGAGCTCAATAATGCCACCAAGACCACCGGCGGAATCACGTCGCCCGACAAGTGCGCCGCCGGCCGGCCCCTGGCACTCGTGGTTTGCGACTCGGAAGACGACACCGCCACCGGGCACGACCGAAAGCGCGGCGCGACCCACCTGGTGAGCGATCTGGGCATCACCGCGGTGGTGGGGGGCTACACCAGCGGCGGCACCGTGGAGATCACCACCAACGTCACGCTCCCCGCCAAGGCGCTCACCATCTCGCCCACGTCCACCGCCCCGACGCTCACCGACCTGCCCGGCGCCACCGTCGACGGCGTGCGCCTCGTATGGCGCACCACCCCTTCGGACGCGTTGCAGAGCCTCGTCCTCGCGCTCCAGCTCCAGGAGCTCGAAAAGCAGATTCGCCTCACCAACGGCAACGTGGATATCAAGCTAGGCGTGGTCTCCAAGCTCGACCCCTACGGACAGGGGTTGCGCAACGCGCTCAAGGCGGCGGGCCAGCTCAATGGAAAGCCCGTGTCCGATCCGGCGAACGCCGCGAACTTCGTCGACCTGACCTACAACGAAGGCAGCGCCACCGACCTCGCCGCCGCGGCGACGACGCTGGGCACCGCGCGTCCCGACGTGGTGCTCCTCGCGGGCACCACCGAGACCATCACCGGCATCGTCGTCCCCTACGAATCGGTCGTCGCCAACAAGAAGCCCACCTACCTGACGCCCGACGGACCGCGCACGCCCGAGCTCCTCACCGCCATCAAGGCCAACGCGTCGCTGCGTACCCGCGTCCGCGGCGTGGTTCCCGGCGTCCCCACCTCGCTCGCCGACAGCTTCTTCAACGACCGCTACAAGGTGGCGTTCCCCGGGGCGAGCGGCATTTCCTACGGTATGGCCGAGGCCTACGACGCCATCTACCTGCTGGCGTATGCCGCCGCGACCAAGGACGGGCTCCTCACCGGAGCCGACTTCGCGAAGGGGCTCGCCAAGACGGCGGGCGTCACTCCCCGCATCGACGTCGGCCCGGTCGGCCTGGCGCAAGGGCTCCAGCTGATGAACGAGGGGCGCGGCATCAACTTCAACGGCGCTTCGGGCTCCCTCGACTTCGACGTATCGAAGGGGGAGGCGCCGGGAGACTACACGATTTACTGCGTCAAGCTCGATGGGGCCGGGGAGCCGTTCTTCTTCGACGCTACCGGGCAAACCTACAGCGCCGAGCAGAAGAAGCTCGTGGGCACTTTCAACTGCAACTAGCTCCGCAACCGCAATACCGATGCCAAACAACAACACAAAGCGACGAAGCAGTGCCGCCCTCATGGGAGCGCTGGTCGTCAGTTCCATTTTCTCGGGTCACTGCGCGTCGTCGAAGAAGTTCGAGACCACGGCCACGCCGGTCGACAAGATCACGTTGGGCGTCGTGGTTTCGCTCACCGGATCGTTCGCGGGTATCGGAAACGACGAGCTGCGCGGCGCCAAGGTCGCGGAGCAACAGATCAACGCCATCGGCGGCGTGCTGGGGCGCCCCATCGAGCTTCGCATCGTCGACGACGCGTCGAGCGGATCCATCGCTGCGAGCAAGCTCGACGAGCTGATTGGCCAGGGCGTGGTGGGCGTGCTGGGCGGCACCTCGAACGAGGCCGCGATCGCCATGGACCCGTTGGTTCAAGCGGACGAGGTGGTCGTGTTCTCCGCCAGCGCCACCACCACGTCGGTCGCCAGCCGGGTAGGGTCGAAGCCGTTCTTCCGGGCATCCCCTTCCGATGCGCAACAAGGAAAGGGCCTGGCCAAGCTGGGCTTCTTCGGGCCCAACGAAGTCCCTCCGTTCTGCCGCAGTCTCTCCATCGTGGTGGCCGACGACGCCTATGGGCAAACGGTCGTCAACGAGCTGAGCGCCAAGTGGCGAAGCCGCGGTTCCGCGCTCGCCGATACCATCACCATGAGCTCGAAGCTCGAGGCGCCCACCGCCTATTCCGATTACGCGAATCGCATCGTGCAGGGAATGGTGGGCAAAGACGCGCCGTGTCAGGTGGTCATCGGCTCGGTGGAGGTGGGGAGCCGCTACATGATCGCGTTTCGCGACGCAGCCACCCAGAAGGGGCTCGATCTCACCAAGGTTCAGACGCTCGCCTCCGACTCGCTCCGCCAGGACAGCTTCGTGACCCGATCCCTCGCGTCGCCCAGCAACCCGCGGAAGGAGAGCGCCGCCGAGGGCACGTTCCTCTTCGCCGCTTCGCCCGACGCCACCAACTTCGAGCGCTTTCGTGTGCTCTACCAGGCCCACTTCCCGGAAATACCGAGCTTCACTGCGGCCGCCGCCTACGACGCCATCGTGCTCATGGCCCTGGCCATCGAGCAGGCCCAGACCGCATCCGACCCGGTTGCGCTGCGGACCGCCATCCTCGAGCTCACCAGCATCGGCGACCTCAAGACCTTCGAGGACATCAAGGGCCTGTTCGCCACCGTACGGCGCGGCGAACGCCTGGCCTATCTCGGCGCCTCGCAGCAGCTCCTCTTTCGGCCCGACGGAAGCGCCAGCCCGGACTACGCCGTTTACCAGATCGTGAATGGGGCGTTCGTTCCCAAGCGCGTTTACAAGGCAGGAGAAGTGGAATGAAGAGCCGCGGTCTCGGGCTTGGTCGGGCGTTCGCCGCGTGCGCGCTCTTGCTCGTGGTTGCCTGTGGCTCCACCGCCGGCGATCCGGTCGCGCTCCGGTATTCGGTGGAGTTTCCCTCTCGTGCCGCGGCGGTCGCCACCGATCGCGTGCAGATCTACGCGTTCGAAGGGCGTCTCGACTGCTCGAGCCTCATCTCTTCCTATGGCCCCCCTTCTTCGTGGGCGACCCCGCCGGTGAGCGAGACCAGCGCGGTCTCGCCGTGTCAGTTGGGGAACGCGACGCTGGCGCTTCCGTTCGGTGAGTACACGCTGCTCGCGGTGGGCACCGCGGGCACCTCGGAGCTGCTCATCGGCTGCGCCAACCAGACCTTCAACGGCAAGGTCGAAGTGCTTCCCGTGCGCCTCACCATCTTCGACTTCGCGCGTCCGATTCCGCCCACCGACTGCACGTTGGCCGACAAGTGCGGAGGTCGCTCGTGCGGAAAGTAGACTCTCTGGTCGTCGGCCAGGCAGACGGCGAAGGGCAGGAGGGCGTTCGCCCGCCGGAGCTCCTACGACGTTATCGAGCGTTCGCCCGGCTCGGCCGCGGCGGAATGGCCGACATCTTTCTCGCCATCGCCGAAGGGACGGCCGGCGTCGGCAAGGTGGTGGTCATCAAGCGCATGCGCGCCGACGTGGGGTCGGAGAACGAAGAGCGCTTTCGGTCGATGTTCTTCGACGAAGCCCGGCTCACCACCCAGCTGAATCATCCGTGTATCGTGCAGATGTACGAGGCGGGCGAAGAGCAGGGCAACCTGTTCATGGTCATGGAGTACCTGGAGGGGCACACGCTCCAGGCGCTGAACCGGGTGGGAAGAAAGCAGAACGATCTGCTCTCGCCGGCCCAGGTATGCCGGGTGATGATCGAAGTGCTCTCCGGGCTCCACTATGCCCACGAGATGCGCGACTACTCGGGAGAACCCCTGAATATCGTGCATCGCGACGTGAGCCCGCAGAACATCATGGTCGGCTACGACGGCCGGGTGCGACTGCTCGATTTCGGCATCGCCAAGGGCGCGCTCCAGACGTCGCAGACGGAAGCCGGGATCCTCAAGGGCAAGGTGCGCTACATGGCGCCGGAGCAGGTCTCGTCGACCACCACCGTCGACCGCCGCGCCGACGTGTTCTCGGTGGGCGTCGTGCTGTGGGAGCTCATCACCGGGGCTCGACTGTTTCCCGCGGAGAACGATCTCAGCTCGCTGCTCTCGCTGGTGAACCTGAACCTTCCGGCGCCGAAGGCGTCGAGTGCGCTCCCGACCATCGACCCGGCTCTGGAGGCGCTCTTGGCCAAGGCGCTGGAAAAGCTTCCGGAGAACCGATTCGCCACGGCGCTGGAAATGAAGCAGGCGCTGGAGGCGTACCTGCGCGACACGCAGCAGAACGTCGAGCTCGAGGACGTCGGCGCGTACGTGAATCGGCACTTCGCGGAGCAGCGAAAGCGCCTGGGCCTTCGCATCTCGAGCGAGCTGAAGTCGGCGCACTCCAACCCCGATAGCCGCATTCGCAGCATCGCCCGCCTCGACATGCTGACCGATCTCGACCAGCTCTCGAGCACGCCGTCGCTCACCAGCTCGCCGCCGCCCTCCGGCTCCGTGCGCAACCAGCAGGTGGAGGAGCTCCCGCCGCCGAGCGGCACGGTGGCTTCGGCCCCGAACCGTCGCCGGGCGCTCTGGCCCGTGCCGCTCTTCCTCTTGGTACTGGCGTTGGGGGGGCTCGCGGCGTTCTTCGCGCTTCGGCGCTCGTTCACCGACGGCGGCCGGGTGGCATCGCCCGAGCAGACCGCTGCTGCCACCGCGCCCGCCTCGCAGGCGCCCCTCGCACCCACCGCGTCCGTGCCGGTCGATCCCTCGTCGGTCGCCCCACAGAGGCGCGCAGAGC
>JABFRG010000572.1 GCA_013141295.1 Polyangiaceae bacterium | reverse complement strand
CGAGGGCGGCGGCGGCCTCGCCCAGCTCGGTGCGCGCGGGCGCGTCTTCTACCGCGCGAAGGATGGCGCGGAGCGCGGCTTCTTCCAGCCGCGGCTCGTCGGCCTCGATGGCCGTGTCGAGGGCGAGCGCGGCCAGCCGCCCGGCGGGGAACAGTGCCTCCGGCGAGTCGCCCACCGCGCGACCCAGATGCGCGAGCGCCGCCAGCCGATCGTGGGGCCCGCCGCGCGAGGGATCGTGCAGCGCGCAGCGTTCGGCCATGAGCACGCTCTCGAGCGTGTCCCAGTCGAGATCGGCGATGTCGCGCGCGTGCCCGAGCTCGCCACCGACCTTGGACCACAGCGCGTCGAAGGCCTCGCATACGCCGCGTCCGGCCGCGTCGGCGTCGAGCGGCATCTCCACCATGGCGCGGGTGACGCCACTCTGCGCGTCGAAAGCCAGGAGCTGCAGCGTTCCGCGGTCCGAGGCTTGCGGCGGTTCGAAGGCGCCGGTGAGCACCAGCACGACGCCGTCGCTCTTGCCGTCGTTGGAGAGATCGCGCCACGCGTGCGGCGGCACGAACGCCTCGATGGGGCGCGGCGTCTCGGTGGTCTTGGCGCCATCGGCGCTCTCGGCGCCGGGCCTCGCGAAGAGCTGCGCCAGCGCGACGCTTCGTCCGTCGATGCGCGCGAAGGAGTGCACCAGCGCGGCCAGTCCGATGCCGACGCCGCGCAGATGCTCCGGCACCCCGAAGGGAATGACGACTGCATGGGGATCGGACACGAGCCAGGGGTAGCGGAAGTCGGCCCTCGAGGCAATCCGCGCGACGATGCCCGCAGGTGCCCATTGCGCAGCGCGGCACATCGGATCGAAGATGATCCGATGAGCGCAGACGAATCACGCAAGCGCGCGGCAGATGCCGTCCTCGAGGCGTTGCGCGCCACGCCGACGGCGAGCACCGAAGCCTGGGCCGAGCGGTTCCGTCGCCAGATGGCGGTGGTGAACGGCGCCGAGCAGGTGAACGCGACCGGCGAACGCGAGCTGCGGGTGGGGCCGGAAGTCGCCCGGGTGGCGCGGGAGCTCCACGAGGGCATGACCTCGCAGACCCTGTCGTTCGGCGAACGAAGACTGTATCATGCACTCAAATCGGCGATCGTCTCCGAGCTGGCCGCCGGCTTCCACGTCTCGCAAGACGAGGCCACCCGGCTGTACGAGGTCGCCGCTGCCGGCTCCTGAGCCCAGGCTCAGGGAGCGAGGGAGGGGGCGAGAATGCGGCCGGGCGCGCCGTTCTTGCCGGCCTGGGTGTGGCAGGCGTTGCAGTCGCCGTTCGAGGTCTTCGAGAGCATCACGCGCTCCTTGGTGCCGACGACGACCTTGACCGAGTAGGGGAGCTTGACGCCCGCCATCGAGACCTTGAAGTTGCCGTGGGAGAACACGGTGAGGATCTTGGTAGCGCCGTCGGCGCCGGTGACGAAGATCTTCGCGTCGGTGCCGCCCGCGCCGTTCCCGTTGATGCCCCGGCAATCGTCGGGCTCGTGGCCGGTGGGGTAGACGGTGCCGGCGAACGCGTTCGTGTGGCAAGCCCCGCAGGCGCGACCCGGCGCCATGCTGATGCCGGTGGCGGGCGGGCTGGTGTCGCCGCTGGTGCAGACCGCCGGCCCGGCGAACGGATCCGGCGTGGTGGCCTCGGGTGCGGCGTCCTTCGGTGCGCCGCCATCGGTGCTCGCGGGCGTGGTGCAGGCGCCTCTGGGGTAGCCGGCCTTGATCCAAGCATCCAGGATGGCCACGTCTCCCGCGGCCGCCGGCGAGCGCGGCGGCATGGATCCGTCGCGCATCTCGGCAAGCGCCACGTCGGCCACTTTCATCCCGGGGTCGGTGGTCGGCGCCGTGAGCTCGGCGTAGCTGTGGAGGCCCCCGGCCTTACTGCCCGACTGGTGGCAGGTGCCCACGGTGCAGCTTCGCTGCAACATCCCTTCGACGTCGCATGGCAGGCCCGTGAGGTTCGTGCCCCCGGAGCTGCTGCTCGAACCTCCGCTCGACGACGACTGCGTCTCGCCCTTGCCACCGCTGCTCGAGCCCGTTGCGCCGCTGCTTCCGGGCGTCCAGTCGTCGCCGTTGAAGCTGCCGTTGGAGGCGCAGCCCCAGGCGAGAGCTCCTGCGAGCGCGAGAGCGAGCGAGAACGTGGAGGCGTGACGATGCGACCGAGCCATGGCGATGGATCTCCCGACAGGAACGTTGTGTGGACGGAGATCACGGCCTCGCGCCGCGCTCGCCCGACGAGCGTGGTTGTACTCGGCAGAGCGCAAATGACACCCGCTACTTGCTTTCCCAAACGGAAAGGGCCGTGCGCGTGGCGGCGCGCGGCGGGGAGATCTCCGCCTTGACAACCAATAAGTCGCGGCTTATTGGTTAAGCATGCTCAGCGCGGCGGCCGCAGAAAACAGGATCTTCCAGGCGCTGGCCGACCCCAGCCGTCGGGCGATCTTCGAGTCGCTGACGCGGGGCGAGGCGGCGGTGAAAGACCTCACGGCGCGCTTCGAGATCTCGCAGCCGGCGGTCTCGCAGCACCTGGCCGCGCTCAAGGACGCGGGCCTGGTCAACGGTCGCCGCGAGGGGCGCTGCGTTTACTACCGCGTGGAGCCGCAGGGAATGAAGCCGCTCATCGACTGGATCACGCACTACCGCGCCTTCTGGACCGAGCACGTCGATCGCCTCGACAAGCTCCTGGAGAAAATGGACGAATGAAAGCCACCGACACCACCCGCGCCGATCAGACCGACACCATCTCCTTCGACTTCGACCTGAATCATTCGCCGGAGAAGGTGTGGCGTGCGCTCACCGACCCGGTGCTCCTCGCCGAGTGGCTCTTGCCGGTGACCGGCCTTTCGCTGGAGCCCGGCGCGGCGTTCACCTTCAAAACGCAGCCGTACCCCGGCTGGGACGGCACCGTCGACTGCAAGATGGTGGAAGTCGAGCCGAAGAAGAAGCTCGTGTACACGTGGGCCGTGGGCGGCATGGGGCTCGACACCGTAGTGACGTTCACGATCACGCCCACTGCGTCGGGCACCCGTCTCTCGCTCGAGCAGTCGGGCTTCAAGCCGAGCCAGAAGCAGAACTTCGGTGGCGCGCGCTACGGCTGGAACATGATGGGCGGCAAGCTCTTCGAGCTCCTCGCGAGGACGCCGTGAGCCGGCCGAGCATCGGCAAGACGGCAGCATACTGGGGCGCCACCGGCCTGGTTGCGTTGTTCATGCTCAGCGGCGGCGTGGCCCACGTGCTCCACGTGCAGGCGAGCGTCGACGGTTTCGTGGCGCTCGGGTACCCGCTGCACTTCGTCACGCTCCTCGGCATCTGGAAGCTCCTGGGGGCCCTCGCGATCCTGGTGCCGAAGTTCCCCCGGCTCAAGGAGTGGGCCTACGCCGGGATCGTGTTCGACCTCACCGGCGCCGCCTTCGCCTGGGCCTCGGTGGGCGATGCAGCAGGTAGCACCGGCAGCCACATCGTCGCGCCGCTGGTGCTCCTCGGGCTCGCGGGGGTGTCGTGGGCGCTGCGCCCCGATTCACGCAAGCTGCAGCGCTGAGAACGCGCAGAATTTCCCGGAAATCAGGGGCTCTGGAAAGCCGTCGACGGACCGCGAGTTTCGTGGCGAGAAGTGCTAGAAAGAGCCTGCCATGAACAAGAATATCTTCCGGGAGTACGACATCCGCGGCGTGGCCGATCGCGATCTGACCGACGAGGTCGCCGAGGGTATCGGCCGCGCATACGTTGCCATGCTGGGGGGCGAAAAGCCCAAGGTCGCGGTGGCCATCGATTGCCGCCTCTCCGGTCCGCGCCTCCACGACGCGCTGGTCCGCGGCCTGCTCAAGGCCGGCGCCCACGTGGTCGACGCCGGCATGGGCCCCACGCCTTTCTTGTACTTTGCAGTCAATCATCTCTCCCTCGACGGCGGCATCATGGTCACCGGGAGCCACAACCCGGGCGACGAGAACGGCTTCAAGATGATGCGCGGGAAGGCCAGCTTCTACGGCGCCGACATCCAGACGCTGCGAGAGCGCATCGAGAACGAGGACTTCGGTCCCGAGGTAGCGCCCGGCACCATCGAGCAGGTGAAGCTCGAAGAACCGTACCTGGCAGCCCTCACCGCCAAGCTCCGCAAGGGTCCGCACCCGGTCTCGGTGGTGCTCGATGCCGGCAACGGCGCCGGTGGCCCGCTCGGCCTCCAGGTGCTGCGCCAGGTGGGCTACGCGCCGGTGGATCTGTTCTGCGACATGGACGGCACCTTCCCCAACCATCACCCGGACCCGACGGTTCCCAAGAACCTCGAAGCCCTCATCGCCAAGGTGAAGGAGACCGGAGCCCGCGTGGGCCTGGCCTACGACGGCGACGCCGATCGCCTGGGCGCGGTCGACGAGAAGGGCGAGATCATCTGGGGCGACAAGCTGCTCATCCTGTTCAGCCGCGCGCTCTTCAAGGAGCACCCGGGCGCCACCGTCATCGGCGAGGTGAAGTGCTCGCAGACGCTGTACGACGACATCGCCAAGCACGGCGGTAAGCCGCTCATGTGGAAGACCGGGCACTCGCTCATCAAGACCAAGATGAAGGAGACGCACGCGCTCCTCGCCGGAGAGATGAGCGGTCACCTGTTCTTCGCCGACCGCTACTTCGGCTACGACGACGCGCTCTACGCCGGCCTTCGGCTCCTCGAGATCCTGGCCCACGATCCGCGCCCGCTCTCGGAGATGCTGGCCGACGTACCGAAGACCTTCTCCACCCCGGAGCTGCGGGTCGACTGCCCCGACGGCCTCAAATTCGACGTGGTGGCCCGGGTGCTCGCGCACTTCCGCGCGGCGAACCGCGAGGTCTCCGACGTCGACGGCGCGCGCATCCAGTTCGGCACGCCGGGCGCTCCCGCCTGGGGCCTGGTGCGTGCGTCCAACACCGGGCCCATCCTGGTGATGCGCTTCGAAGCGGCAACCGAGGCGCAGCTGGCCTCGGTGCGGAGCGAGGTCGAAGGCGTGGTGGCGGAGGAGCGGAAGAAGCTTGGCGCCTGAGCCGCAGAGCTGGACCATCGGGTCGCTCCTCAAGTGGGCCACCGACGACTTTCGCACCCGTGGCATCGAGAGCCCTCGGCTCGACGCGGAGCTCTTGGTCGGTCATGCGCTCACGCTGACCCGCACCGAGATCATCGTGCAGCTCGATCGGCCGCTCATGACCGTCGAGCTGGCGAAGCTTCGCGATCTGGTGAAGCGCCGCCGGGCTCGTGAGCCCATCGCCTACCTGCGGGGCTTTCGCGAGTTCTACGGGCGCGACTTCCGCGTCGACAAGCGCGTGCTGATTCCCCGGCCCGACACCGAGATCCTGGTGGAAACCGCCATGAAGCGCAGCGCCGGTCGCTCGCTCTCCATGCGCGCGCTCGATCTGTGCACCGGCAGCGGCTGCGTGGCCATCACGCTCGCCCGGGAGCGACCCACATCGCGTGTATATGCCATCGATATCAGCGCCGATGCGCTGGCAGTGGCGCGCGAGAACGCGCTGCGACTCGGCGCGTACAACGTGGCCTTCGGCGAGTCGGATCTCTTCGCGGGCGTCGATGCGCTCTGCGGCGCCGGCACCCGCTTCGACGTCGTCACGGCGAACCCACCCTACATCGCCACCGAAGAGCTGCAGACGCTGGCGCCGGACATTCGCGAGTTCGAGCCGCGGCTGGCCCTCGATGGAGGCAAAGACGGCCTCGACTTCTTCCAGCGCATCGCCGAAGGCGCCAAGGAGCGTCTCGAGCCGGGCGGCGTCCTCGCCGTCGAAGTCGGCGCCGGCGAGGCCGAAGCCGTTCAAGGCATCTTCGAAGCCGCCGGCTTCACCGAAGTCGAACGCGCCAAGGACTACGCCCGCATCGAGCGCGTCGTCAGCGGCCTCCGCGCCTAGCGCTCCTTCCGCTATGCTTCTCGCAAGATGACCGGAGTCGCCAGGCGAGTCGCTACCTACGAAGACGTGCTCAACGCACCGGAGAACATGGTCGCCGAGGTTCTGGACGGCGATCTGCATCTCCATCCGCGGCCGCGCAGGCGGCATACGCGTACCGCGTCGGCGCTCGGCGCCCACCTCGTGACGGCGTTCGATCTCGGAGCCACGGGGCCGGCTGGCCACATCGTGCTGCGTAGGCCCGAGCTGCACCTCGGGTGCGACATACTCGTCCCCGATCTCGCGGCCTGGCGCGATGCGCGATTCCCCGGGGATGTCGACAACGACGATCCGTTCTTCGAGGTCGCGCCCGACTGGGCATGCGAGATCCTCTCCGATAGCACCGCGCGCGTCGACCGCATGAAGAAGGTGCCCATCTACGCTCGTGAAGGCGTGGCCTTCGTCTGGATCGTCGATCCCCGAGACCGCACCATCGAAGTTCTCCGCCTCGGAAATGCGAGCGGCTACGAGCTCGTGGGGACCTGGGGCGGCGACGAGGGGCCGTTCCAGCTCGTACCGTTCGACGCGGTGCCACTCCCCGCGGTTGCCTTCTGGGGACGCTCCATCCCGCCTCGCTGACGATTGCGAGATCCCGCAGGGCTCGGCAGTGCATCATGAGAGTGCCGTGCGAGCTCCCTTCTTCACGCTCCTGTTCGTCCTGGCTTGCCAGCGATCGCCCCAGGTGACGGTCGGCGCATCCGACCCACCGCCGGTCGCCGATGCCTCGGTGGCACCTGCGTCACCGGCGCCCGCTGGCGATCTCGTGGCGGTGTCCGTGGGCGGCCCGCGCGACGTCTGGATCGCCAGCTCCGCGCCGGAAGGCTCGACGCTGCTCCACTGGACCGACCGGTGGACGCCGACACACCTGACGCTTCACGTGATCGCCTTCCAGCGCTTCGCGCCGAACGACATCTGGGCCGTCACGGGCGAGGGGGGCGCGCTGCACTTCGACGGTACGGCGTGGCAGTCGCCTCCGGCGCCGTCCAAGCTTCCGCTGCGGGCAGTATGGGGTGCGCGTGCCGACGATGTGTGGGCGGTTGGCGACGGCGGAACCCTGGTTCACTTCGACGGCAGCGCGTGGCGCGCGGCGCGCTCTCCCAGCAAGGCTGCGTTCAGGAGCGTTCACGGAGTCGCGCCCGACGACGTGTGGGCGGTGGGAGAAGACGGCATCATCGCGCGCTGGAACGGGCGAGCTTGGTCGGTGGCCCGTGTCGTCCGGCCCCTCGCCCCGGAACCTCGGGTGCGCGAGACGCCGGACTTTTGCGGCACCTCGCAGCTCATGGCCGAGCACCGCGCCAAGGAGTCGGCGTCGCTGACCGCCGTGGTGGCCTTGGGGCCGCGCGACGTGTGGATCGCCGCCGGAGCCCAGCGCATGGTGCACTTCGACGGAAAGGTGTGGCGGGATTTCGAAGGCGCGTCGGGTCCCGTCACGGCCCTTTGGGGCGAGAGCGCGAACAGCGTGTGGGCCGTCGGGCCAGACCTCGCGCACTGGGATGGGGTCGCGTGGAAGGTCGCAAAGCATGGCGACGCCCTCCGTGCCCTGGGGGCGAGCGGCGACGAGGTTTGGGCCGTCGGCAAGTCCGGAAGGATGCTCGTGCGCGACGGCGCAACCTGGCGTCGCATCGACGAAGCGCCCTAGCCCGGCTGTGCGTGCGTGTGCGTGCGGCACGCCGTTGCGCCGCGCATTCCATCCAAATCGCGTACAGCCAGAGCGAAGAATGCTCGTTCCACTGGAAAGATCCCCTACCGTTTAACACTGGGGTTCTCCCGCTCTCATGCGCCTTTTCGCTCTCCTCGCTCTCGCGTGCACGGTGCTCCTTCTGGGGCCGAGCCGGGTCGCGCGCGCGCAGGAACCTGCGGTCATCGAAGGCGAGAGCGTCGCCTATCGCTTCGATCAGAAGCGCTACGTGTACTCGCGGCAAGCGGCGGGCTCGCTCGCCTACGTGCCTTCCAACGTCGAGGCCGGCGCCACGGTGCCGGTGGTCGTCTTCTTTCACGGGCTCAATCCCGACGAGAAGCTGCATCCGGAGCTCGACGGCTCGGCCTTCGATCTCCGGCGTCTGGTCGACGCGCTCGTGCGCGAAGGCAAGGTCGCGCCGTTCGTGCTGGCGGCGCCCACGCACTCCAGGCTCGCCACCGGCACCCGGGCCATGTGGCACGACTTCGATCTCGATCGCTTCCTGACCACCACGCAGGCGGCCATCGGCGCCCGCGCCACCCTCGACCGCTCGCGCGTGGTGCTGGTGGGACACAGTGGCGGAGGCTGCAACCCCGACGCCGGCATCCTGGCGCCCAACGTGGCGGTGCACTCCATCCTCGCGGTGGACACCTGCCTCGACACCGACGTCTCGCAGCGGCTGCTCTCGCTGGCCCAGCGCACCGACGTGCGCTTCTACTACCAACGCGGTTGGCGTCGACCCTTCGACGCGTTCGAAGACGCGTGTCGCGGCGCCGCCCACTGCGGCGCGCAGGAGATCGGCGATCTCGGCACCAACCCGCACCGGGAGATTCTCGGCGAGGCGCTGCGGGTCGCCCTTCCGAAGGTGCTTCCCGCAGCCGCCGCGAAGCGCTGACCTACAGATCCGCGAAGCGCGTGGCGTGAAAGCCCACCGCGGTGCCGCCGGGGACCGCCGCGCCCGACATGATGCCCAGCGCGTGACCATTGAGGTAGCCCTGGTAGTAGGTGCTGCTCGCGCCGTTGGGAATCGACAACGAGAAGATGCGCGGGTCTGCGGTGACCTGTCCGGTGACCGCGACGGTGGTGCCGCTCGCGTTGGTGTACGTGCCGGTGATCTGCCCGCTCGCGTTCGCTTCGATGGCGAGGGTGCCGCGCACTCCGTCGGTGTCGAGCTGCCAGCGGCCCGAGTAGGCGGCGGCCCCGAGCCACGCGCCGCTTCGGGCGATGCCGCTGGGCCACGTTCCCTTCTGCGCGATGGCGGTCCAGCGGTTGCCGTCGAGACCGGTCATGATGCCGGCCATGGTGCCGGTCTCTTGCGCGTAAACGTAGGTGCGGAAGTGCATGCCGCTGAGCGCGGTGACGGGCTGATTGGGATTCGCCAGGTCGATGTAGAAGTCGAAGGTGTTGCCGGTGATGTACCCGTTCACCCGGCGCGCCACGCCGTCGGGGCCGAAGTACGTGCCCACCCGGCGACCGCCCGGAGTCGCCAGTCGGTAGATGTCGAGCGTGCCGCGCCAGCCGTCGTAGTCGAGATTCCACCTTCCGAGCGTGAGCTGCGGGTTCTGTGCAGCGCCGAATGCGGTGTAGGGATCGGCCACGTCGAGCACGGTGGTCGCCGAGTACACCGCGCCACCGGTGATCCAGGAGTACGCGAAGAGGTCGAAGGCGCCCGTGCCCCACTGGTTCTTGACGTAGAAGGCTTGCTTCACATCGTTGTAACCTACAATCAACATGGCGTGATTGGCGACGAAGGTCGAGCCGGGGTCCCAGATGCCGTTGTTCGACGGGTCGGGCGAGGAGAGCGCGAAGTCGAAGGCGATCTCGCGGCCGGCGGCGAGCTCGGCCTTGTACCAGGCCAGGTTGGTGAGGTCCGCGTAGCTCGCAGACTTCACGCTGGTGGGCCGATAGCGCGCCCCTTCGAGGGCCGTTTGCGGAAGGACCGCGGCGGTGATGGGGGTGGGCGTGTAGTAGGTGACGGGCGCCGGGCTCAGCATGAAGTCGTCGAGCGCGCGCTGGTTGGTCTGAATGAGCGGGCCGCTGGGGCTCGTCCACGCGCCGATGTTCTGCCATGCGACGTCGCCGATGTACGGGAGCGTGCTCTCGGGCGGAAGGCCGTAGAAGCCGAGCGTCGTGAACTGCCACGGGACGTTGCCGCCGCCGTTGCTCTCCGGTTGGATGTCCGGCGTGGGTAGCTGCGCCGTCGGGTCGAGCCAGTAGGACTTCTGCATGTGATGCAGGTACTGCTCGGAGAGGTCCAGGTTCAGCCCGTACTTGTGCTTGTACGCCGCTTCGACCGCCGCGACGGTGGCGAACACGGTGCAGGTGTCACGGCCGCCCTGGTTGCGGAAGCCGGTTTGATACGGACGCAGATCGACGCCCGGGTTCCCGCACTGGGCGGGCACTCCAGCTCCGCCGCAGGTGTCGCCCGGCGTTCGGCAGGTGCCGGTGTTGCACGGCTCGCCGCACCCGTTGTCGGCGCCGCACGCCTTGCCGCTGCAGCGAGGTTTGCAGCCCGGATTGCAGATGGGCGCGGTGCTACCCTCGTTGCAGATGGGCATCGGGCTCGCGACCTCGCCGGTCTCCACCGGCGCCTCGACGCTGTCGGCGCAGCCCCACACGCCAGCCAGTACGAAACCGAGGCTCGCAGCCACGCGGAACGAAGTCGAACGACGGGGAGCTTTCATGCCGCCACTTCCTGCATGCGGTATGCCTCCACGAAATCGGCCGCAATTCACCCGAGAATGCGCGAATCGAGCAAACCCCGCGCAACGTTGGGCAACGCCTGCGCACGGGGAGGGAACGTCGCTGTCGACCCGACGATCGCACCGTTCTCTCCTAGATAGAGTACACTTGACTCTATGATGCCGATGCGGGTTGTTCTCGTCGATCGAGATGGCGCTCTGGTCTCTGCGTGGCGCGAGTCGTTTGGGTGTAGACCTCATCGTGACGTGGTTTTGGGGCGAGAACGAGGTTGGGGCTTCGGTTTGAGGTGTCGTCGATCGCCACAAATCGCGTGAAGATGACGAAGTGGCGTGATCACGAACGAGCGCGCGG
>JABFRG010000610.1 GCA_013141295.1 Polyangiaceae bacterium | reverse complement strand
GGCTCGGGCTTGCGCGCCTCGGGCTTGCGCGGCGCCGCAGGAGCGACGCTCGGGCCGGCCTTGGCCGCCGCACGCACCTGATTCGGGCGGGGAGGCGCCGGGGGTCGCGCCTTCGATTCAGCCATTCCAGTCCTCACGAGGGGTCATATCGAGCAGGAATCGTTCCAACAGTGGGGTCAAGATTCCACGCTGAAAGTGTACCCGTGCTGGGGCCTCGAGGGAAGCGTCTGGGGGTCGTTCGATCCAGTTCCTCTGCGCGCATGCCCACAATGCGCCGTAAAATGGCGCGGCTCGGACCGCGGCCGAAGGTGAGATACGAACCGACGTTATCCGACCGCGAGCGTCGCCAATTATGTGTAGAGTACCTGCAAACGCGTCAGGTTGCGGGCGGCGCCACCCGGGCGCGATACAGCGTGGCCCCGCCGGCCTGCGCTGCGTGCGCGCTCACGGAGCCATCGTTCGGCGAGAGGAACACCGACTGGCCCTGCTGGACCACCAGCTCGCCCCGGGCACTCCGGAGCGTGATCGCTCCCCGGGTGGCGAGCCAGATCTCCGGTCCATCGAGGGCCCGGCGTACCTCGTCGCCGCCGACGTCGAGGCGCGAGAGGCAGAACTCCCGGGCCGGCGTCTGGTAGGTGCGCTCCTCCGGCGAGCTCTGGAGCACCGGCACCGGCCGCGCTTCGATGGGCGAGAAGTCGAGCACCGAGAGCAGCTCCCGCTCGTCCATGTGCTTCTGGGTGAGGCCGCCGCGCAGGACGTTGTCGGAGGCGGCCATGAGCTCCACGCCCACGCCGTGCAGGTATGCGTGCAGGTTACCTGCATCGAGGTAGAGGGCTTCGCCCGGCGCCAGCCGGAGCAGGTTCAGGAGCAGGGCGGAGACCACGCCCACGTCTCCCGGATACTTGGCGGCCAGACGCACGGCCCAGGCGCACTCGCGCTCGAAGCCCTCGGGCGGCGCGGCGCATGCGGCCACCATCTGGGAGACGAGCGTCTCCCGAGCGCCGCGGTCGCGGGCCAGCAGGTCGCCGAGCACGGATCGGAGATCTCCGGCTTCGAGGAGCGCGACCAGGTGCGCGGGGGCGCCGAGGCCGCGAAAGAGCCGCGCGGTCTCGCCCGGCGCCCGGAAGCCGCACAGCGCGTCCATGGGGGTGAGCGCGCAGAGGAGCTCGGGCTTGTGGCGCGGGTCGCGGTACGAGCGCTGCGGCGCGTCGCGCGGAATGCCCTCCGCGTCTTCCCGGGCGAACCCGGCGGCGGCTTGGGCTGCGCTCGGGTGCGCCTGAAGCGAGAGCGGCTCTTCGGCTGCGAGCACCTTCAGCAAGAATGGCAGCTCGCCGAAGGCCGCCGCCACCGAAGGCCCTAGCTCTCGCGCCGGCGCATCTGCGATCCAGTCGCGGAGCGAGCGCCGAACGTCGCCGCGGGTGACGTGCGAGGGGAGCTGCGGGTGCGCGCCCATCCAGAGCTCGGCCTCGGGCTCGCCGGCGGCAGGGCGCCCCTGCAGCGTGGCGATGGCCTCCCGCGAGCCCCACGCGTAGCGCTGGATACCATTCTCCAATCGATCCATGGGGCGACCCTACCACAGGGGCGCGCGGGCTCGGCGCGCGGCACGAGCACCCACAGGGCGTGTGTCTCGAGGCCCACGGTGAGCCCCGGTCGGCCGACGCCGTCGAGCAAAATCCCGGGAAAGTTGCGGGGGCTCGTGGCGGCACGGAGCGTGTAACAGAGGCGCCCATGGCAGCTTCTCCCCGGTTGCGGTTGGTCGCGTGTGTGCTCGGTATGGCGGCGCTCCAGGTGCCGACCTCGGCGTGCAGCGCGCGCGATGCGGTGCCTCTCCAAGCGCGGCCTGCTCCGGCGGCGGCGCGCGCGGTGGTGTGGACCGAAGACGTTCACGGAGAGGGCGAGCACAGCTACTTCCTCGACGCGACCGGCCACGTGCTCGAGGAGCGCAAGGGCCTCGCCATGTACGACGGGAGCACGCTGCTCACCGCCGAGCGTCGCGAAGAGACCATTCCCACCAGCGACTGCGGCGACTCCGTCAAGGCCACCGGCGCCAGCGACGCGGTACCTCCCGCCGCCGGTGTGGGCGCCAGCTCGTCGCTCTATCTCGTGAGCGACGTCGGCGACGAGCTGCGGGTGCTGCCCGCGCCGCGCCCGGACCACGCGGTGCAGGCATTCCAGTCCGTCGTCGACCTCACCGGCAGCGCCGGCCCCTACCTGTTCCTCCGGCAGACCACCTACGTCCTCACCTGCGGCGGCATGGGGAGCGTGGCGGTGCAGTCGTTCGTTTGGGACGTGGCGCACCACAAGCTGGCGCCGCGTTCCGCGATGTTCCCCGACGATGATTCGCTCGAAGGGAGAGCCCAGCGCGCGCTTTCCGCCGATGCCGAGGACGACGAGCGCGCGCGGGAGTCGCCCAGCGACCAGCGCTTCACCGAGCTCTTGCCCACGCTCTCGCGCGACGGCGATCTCGCGCTCAGCGTGCGCTTCGTTGCGCCCACCAGCTATGCCGGCACCCGCGGCGGATGGAGCTCCAACACGCGCTCGGTGTTCGTGCCCGCGAAGACCTTGCCGGCGGCGCTGGTCGGGTTCGCGGTGGCGCCGGAGCCGGTGCGGACCTTCGTGCGCGCGCAGCTCGCGCCGGTGCGCGGCTACAGCACCCGGCCTTGATCGCCCGCTGCGCTGGCGGAGCGCGAGTGTGGTAGGCGTGGAGGTGTGAGCGGACTCGAAGACCTCCTTCCCGGCGCCTTGGCGGGCGATCGCGCGGCGATGCGGGGGTTCGTGGACGCGGTCTCGCCGATCATCTGGACACGGGTCATACGGGTTGCGCAGCGGCACGGTCGGCGCACGCCGGATCAGTTGCGCCAGCTGGCGGAAGACCTGATGCAGGAGGTCTTCGCGGCGCTCTTCCAGGACGGTGGCCGCGCCCTTCGCGGCTGGGTGCCCGAGCGCGGTCTTTCGCTGGGGGGCTATGTGGGGCTCCTTGCGGAGCACCAGGCTGCGTCGATTCTTCGGAGTGGCCGGAAGAGCGGATGGCGTGAGGATGCCACCGAAGACGCGACCCTGGAGACCGCGGTCGGAGCCAGCAGCGCCGACGCTGCACGTCTCGATGCGCGAGACCTCCTCACGCGGGTGCTGGAGCGGGTACGCGCCGAGCTGAGCCCGCGAGGCCTGCAGCTCTTCGAGCTTCTCGTGATCGAGGAGCGACCTATCGAAGAGGTAGCCGCGACCATGCAGATGAGCGCGGATGCCCTCTATGCATGGCGAAGTCGCATGGGCAAACTGGCCACGCGCATCGCCGCCGAGCTCGAGGGCGCGTCGGAAACGGCCGCTCCCACGCGCATACCATCGGGAGACAGTCCATGAGCGACGAATTCCTCAAGGCCCTCGGCCGCGCCGGCCGACGTGAGCGAGATGGCGCCGATGCAGCCGTCGTCGATGCGCCAGTGCTCGACGAAGCGGTCAAGGAGCGCATGGTCGTCGCCGCGCTCGATGCGCTTCGCGAGGGCAGGGGCTCCGCTGCGAAGCCGCTCCCGGAGCGTGCGCCCCCGGAGCTACGTGAAGTGGTGGCCGAGCGCACGGAGCCCGACGTGGGCCCAGTCGCTGGCGCAACGACTCGCCGCCGGCCGCTTCTCGCGCGTGCCGGCGTGGTTTCCGCGGTGCTCTTGGCCGCGTCGCTGGCGCTCTTCGTGGGCCTGCGAAAGGACCCGCTTCCCGCCTACAGCGCGTCGGTTCGGGGAGGCACGCAGGAGTGGCGGGGGGAGCCCCCGCCGGGCGCGGTCGAAGTGCCCCTCGTGGTGCGTGGTGATGGCGAGCTCGAGATCATTCTGCGCCCCGCCGAGCCGGTGAAGCGGCCGCTGCACGCCCGGGCCTTCGCGGTGAAGGGCGAGGCGGTGCGCGCGCTGCCGGTGGAGGTCTCGGCGCAAGGGACGGCGCGCGTGGTGGGGCGCGCCGACGTGTTGCTCGGACCCGCGCCCGAAGGAATCGGGCCGTGGCGGGTGACGCTCTTCGTGGGAGATAGCGTGCCCGAGACGCTTCGCGAGGCGCAGTCCCGGGACGATCTCCGCCGCGTGGTCGTGCCAGTGACCGTGGTCACGGCCCCCAGTGCACCGTGACGTTGCCGCTCAGCCCAGCCGGCGCCGGCGCGTAGAACACCTGCTCGGTGACCGGGCCGATGTCGTAGGTGCCGACGTTGGTGTGGACGCTGAGAATACCGCCGCCGATGGCCTCGGGCGGCAACACGAACCAGATGAACGCGTCGCCGGGGAAGTCGCCACCGCCGCAGACCTCGCAGTTGCTGGCACCTTCGGGAACCGGGTCGGTGGTGAAGTCGGAGCTCAAGACGGCGGGGCCTTGCGCGGACGCTGCGGGGACGGCCCCCAGCACGAGCCCGCCCGAGCTACCACTGCCAACCGCGGACGGACCGGCGTGTGGAGCCGCGAGGGGCAAGGTCCGTCGCGTGAGCGTCGTGGGTTGGGCGGCGCGGTTGCTCGGGCGCACATCCGTCACCACGTACTGCTTCCCCCACTCGGTGTCGGACCGCGCCGCGGTCTTCAACGGAGCTTCGTCGGGAGGCGCGTTGGTGGGGCTCGTCCATGAGTAGGCGCAGTAGTTCGGATTGCGGCCGAGCGCCGTCGCGAAGATTGGCGCTCCGCTCCAGTTGCCCTGAAACCCAGGGAGGACCGGACACCCCGGCATCTTCATTCCCACCAGGCGACGTGCGATGGGCTGCGCCAGCAGATTCAGACCGTCCTTGCGCTCCGCCACGTCTTCGTCCGTACCATTGACCGCGCAGGCCGTGGTGAGCGTGGTGGCGAGAAGTACGCAACGCATGACGTCGTTGGTTCGCAAGGCATCCTCCGTGGTCTGGCGCGTCCCTCGCGCCTTGAGTGATTCAACCTGGGGCGGCGGCGCGGAACCTCAACGTCTCCAAATGCGGTACACGGCCCAGTCGTTGCCGGGCTGGGTACCCAGGTGCGCCAGTGCGGCGCCGAGGTCCAATGGGCCGGTTTGCGCCGCCAGCGCCTCGGCCAGCTTCAGCGCGACTCGGTCCTGTACGGGGCTCGTGGGCGCCAGCACCTCTCGCGCGCCCTTCTCGAGGAAGGCCTGCACCAGCCCCAGACCCACCGCGAGCCCGTTGGGGCGGACGCGACCCGCTTCGCATGCGGAGAGGATCACCCGTTCGGGTGACACCGGGAGCGCCAGGATGTCCGAGGTCGTCAGCTGACCCGTGAAGGCGAGCGGCAGCACGAGCTCGTCGTCGACTTGCCGCGCGTGGCCCGCGTAGTGAAACACCGTGGCGCGTCCCAGCTCGTCGAGCACCGCGGTCGCGGCCGCTCCCTTGCCTCCCAGATGGACGACGGGCATTCGGCCCTGCATGTGCGCCGCGATCATCTTGCCCTCGTCGCGGGCCAGCGGGAGGTCGTCCCGCGTATCGGAGATCACGAGGGCCCGGCCTTCGCGCGGCGCGCGCGCTTCCTCGCCCAGGTCCATTCCGTAAGTCACTCGAGCCGAGAGCCCGAGTGGAGCTCCACTGGAGACCGGCTCCGCATGGATATCGACGCACGAGAGGTCTGCGGAGGTGACGATGCGTACCGCAGCGGCGCGGTCCAGCTCCGGGGCACCGGCGCGCGCCAGTGCCCGCGCCACGTCGGTGGGCGTGGTCCGGGCATCGAGTGGCAACCGGGCTGCTCGGAGGGCGTCGCCCTCGCTCACGAAGAGGAGCAACTCGGAACGTCCGGTCATGGCGAACAGCGCGGTCTCGTCGGGGCCGGAGAGTGGCGCCCGCGATGGCGTCGATGATCGCGGAAGCGCGGCCAAGGCGGAGTCGAGCGATGCGCGCAGCCTGCCGAGGGCTTCCGTACGCGCATGCTGGACCTCACGGAGCTCGCTCGTCGCGAGCTCCCAGTCGCGTTTGCCCGCCGCGTCGAGGCCGCGGCGCTCCGAACGATACCGCTTGATGGCGAGCGCCCATCGCGCGCGGTCGGCGGGGGAGAGCGCCGCGACTCCGTCGACCGAGGCGAGGCTCGTGAGCACCTGGGCGCGCGCCGCCCGTGCCACCGACAGGGCTTCGGCCACTCGTCCGCTCCGAAGCAGAAGCTCGACGCGCGCTCGCGACGCGGTCTCGCGCGTGCCCTGGAACGATGCCGCCTCTCCGATCGGCACGAGCACGCTTGCTGGCCCCAGCAGCGCTTCGGCCGCAGCGAACGCCTCGACGGCCTCGACTGGACGACGTTGCAGCTCCAGCGCCTGCCCCACGCCCTCGAGCGCACGCCGCTCGTCGTCGAGGTGACCGGTTGCTCGCGCGAGAGCCACGAGACGCTCGTACTTCGAGCGCGCGCCGGTGCCATCACCGGCGGCGAGCGCGATGCGCGCCTCGAGATCCAGGGCGTCGCGACGCAGGGTGCTGCTCGCCTCGCGAAGGTCGACGTCCGCGAGCTCTCGCTCGGCGTCCCGCGGCCGGCCAGCCGACAACGCGGCATCGCCCAGGAGGACGTGCGCCATGGCCGCGCGGTGTGCGTCGCGACATTGCTTCTCGGTGAGGTCCAGCGACGCACGAAGCCACGGGATCGCCGCCTCGGCTTCCGCGACTCGTGGTCGGCACGGACCGGGCGCTTCCTGCGACTGGGCCAGTGTCGCAAAGCCCACGTTGAGGAGTGCGTTCGCGCGGTCGCACGCAGTGATCGCTGGATCGGCCGTGGCCGCCAAGTCGGAGAGCTCCGCCAGTGCCTCGCTCCTGCGTCCGGCACGCTCGAGAGATAGGGCCCACTCGTTGCGCACGCTCCAGCCCAGGCGCGAGAGCCCCAATCGTCCGGCGCGCTCGCGGGCCTCCCGGAGCAGTTGCACGGCGGCGCGCACATCGCCCAGCGCCGAGGCCACCAGCGCGCGATAGTACGGTACCCGCGCCCGCCCTTCCGCGTACGGTTCCGCCCATGGCTCGAGCTGCTGGAGCTCCCTGCTTGCGGCAGTGAGATCGCCCGCCCGTTGCGAGAGCGCGAAGGAGAGGGCCAGCGCATCGTCCACCGCCTCCGAGAGGCGCCCGGCGCTCCGCCCTTCGCTGCTCGATTCTCGAAGGAGGCGAACCGCTTCGGCCACGTGACCGGATGCGAGCTCGACCCGCGCCACCATGCCTTTGGCACGTGCGCGGATGGCAGCGCTCGGGTCTTGCAGCCGCGGAGTCGCCAGTGCTCGCGCGGTCTCCTGGTCTCCTCGTGCCCGCGCCCGCGCTGCCTCTCTTGCCCAGTCGGGCGTCGAGCTCGGAGCGAGGCGAACGCTCGCAGCGCCGCTGCGGGTCTCGATCTCGAGGGAGGTCGCCGTGCGCACGTCGACGGCGACGCGTGTTCCGCTGCCCACGGCGGTCGCTTTCACGTTGGCCTCGACCCCATCGACGCGAACGGAGGTGGGCGGAGGCCCGGCGAACCACACGCGCAGCTCGCCGTCGTCGGGACGCTCACAGGTGCCGTCGAACAGCAGCGCGGCGCAGCCGGAGAGCTCCACCGCGAGCACGGTCCGGTCCAGCATCGGCCGGACCGGACTCAGGGAGAACGCGGCCAGGAGGGCCACACTCACGTGCTTCCACGATGGCCGCATGAAGGGATATATCTCACGGGACGCCCTTGAAGCGGCACGTACAGTAGCGAATGCCACACCATTCGCAGTTTGCCTTGCAGCTCGTGTTGTAGTTGCAGCCCCAGTGAAGCTCCTCGGTGCGGGGGCGACTCGTGATCTCGTCGGGCCCGGTGGGCGGTGGAGGCGGCGGCGGCGGGCTGGTGAGATCGGTGCTCAACGCGGCGGCGTGAGACTCCACCTCCGCCTCCGGTTCTTCGCCCGGGGTCATCGCACACCCGAGAAAGAGGGCGCAGGTGGTGATGCTCGTGGTCCATCGTATCCAGTTCATGGGGTCGTCTCCGTTGGGGTTGTTCGAGGTTCGGTCACTCGACGTACTCGAGGCCGGTGAGGTAGTAGTGGCCCTGTTTCGGGCGGCGCACGTCGCCCAGGAGCACGCCCGACTTCACCGCTGCGTTCGACGGGAGCTTGGCGCCGCTCACGCGCGACTCGGCGGTGTCGGCCGATCCGGGGTCGAGCACGATCGGCTCGCCGTCCTGGTAGCCGATGATCGTGACGAAGTGGTTTCCGCGATCGTCGTCGTCGGACTCGTAGTCCACGTTGCCGACCATCGGTTCGCCTTTGCGGTCCACGCAGAAGTGCTGACGGACCGCCGCGAGCGCCGCGGCGTTGTGCTTGCCTTGGTCGGCCCGCCCCCGCAGCTTCACGAACTTCTTGCCCTTCGCCAGCGTCTCGAGGGCCGAACCTTTCGGGTGCACCTTGCTCCCGGAGTAGCCCGACTGCCAGCCGCCAGTGCGGTCGAGCTCGTCGCGAAAGCTCGCCGGATCGTAGTCGTACCCGTAGTAGCGCATGGCCGTCGTCCAGGCGACGAGGTGACACGCGGTGCGGGAGAACGTCATGTAGCCCGGGTGCACGGGCTCGTCTGCCCACGCGCCTTGGGCTTGCTTGTAGTTGGTGTACTCGAGCTCGGGCGCGCACCTTTGCCCGCCCGATGGCGTCGAGGTCACCACCGCGCCTCCGCCGCGCGCTCCCGCGTTGATGGAGCCAGGCTTCGCCGGCGCGCTGGGCGCAGGCTTCGGCGTCGTCGGAGATGCGAGCGCGGCCTTCATGTTGGCGTAGGTTTTGGGGTTGCCTTGCGCGCAACTCTGCTGGCTACTACCGAGGCGCGTGGTCTCGAACTCGTAGAGGATCATCGCGCGAACCGACGCATCGGGCATGGCGAAGAACGCCGAGCCGATGACGCCGCAGTCGCGGCCCGGCCGCAGTGGCGGCGCGCTCTCGGCGCGGGACTGCGATGCGAAGACACCGAGAATCGCGCTCAGCGCAAGGGCGCCGGCGGCGGGGCGATACGCACGGGACATGATCGAGCTCCTGAGCTTTGCGGCGGTGCCGCATTGGGTTCAGGAACGCTTGCGCCGGTATCGACGCGAATCTGACGACCCCGCGTGTCACCCGTTCGGACGACGCCCTACTTCGGCGAGCGTCCCACCAGCAGGGCCACGCCCGCGGCCGCGGTGGCACGTAGCGCGGCGCGGGTCTCGCCGGCCCGGGCCCGGAGCGCCAGCGTCTGCATCACCGCCGAAGCGAGGCGAGCGAGAGAATCGGCGTCGCAGTCCTTCGGGAGCTCCTTCCGGGAGATCGCCAGGCGAAACCGCGCCGCGATGGCGGCGTCGATCTCGTGCAGCGTGTCGCGGAGAGCCTTGCGCGCCGCTTCGCTCTCGACCGCTTCACTGGTGGCGGTGCCGATGACGAAGCAGCCGCGGGGCCGCTCACCCGAGAGGTACAGAGAGAGCGAGAGATCGTACATGCGCTGGAGCTCGTCTTCGAGGGGCCGTTCGCCGGAGAGGACGCGGGTGAGCCCGGCGCGTGCCACGGCGCGGTAGCGCTCCACCGTCTTGAAGTAGAGCGCCTCCTTGTCGCCAAAGGCTCCGTAGAGGCTCGGGCGCTTCATGCCGGTGGCGGCGCTCAGATCGTCGAGGGAGGTGGCGGCATAGCCGGCGTCCCAGAAGGCGTCGCGAGCCCGGTCGAGGGCCACGTCGGCGTCGTAGGCCGGCGGTCGGCCGCGGCGCTTCGGCTCGGTCTTATTTTGTACCATTTCGCACTTAATTCCTTGCTGCGATGAATTTAGTGCAATACGGTACAAAAAGAAACCGGAGGTCCCTTCATGGAACTGTTCTTCTCGCCGTTGGCCTGCTCCATGGCCACGCGTATCTCGCTCTACGAGGCCGCCGCCGACGCGCGGTTCACCCAGGTCGACACCAAGGCCAAGCGCACCGTAGCTGGCGACGACTTTCTCGCCATCAACCCCATGGGCATGGTGCCCACGCTGCGCACCGACGCCGGCGCGCTCCTCACCGAGAATCCGGCCATCCTGCAGTACGTGGCGGATGCCTTTCCGGACGCCGGGCTTTCGCCGTCCGGAGCCTTCGAGCGGGCACAGCTCCGGCAGTGGCTCAGCTTCATCGGCTCCGAGCTCCACGAAGCGATCTTCCTGCCGCTCCTCGACGCCAAGAGCCCGGAGGCGGCGAAGGCCTACGCCCGGGAGAAGATCGCGCTCCGCTTCGGGCGCCTCGAGACGCACCTCGCGGGGCGGAGCACCTTGCTCGACGCATTCTCGGTGGCCGACGCGTACCTGTTCACGATCCTCAACTGGACCTTCGTGACCGGAATCGATCTCGCGAAGTGGCCGGCGGTGCATGCCTACTACCGCGCCCTCGCACAGCGGCCGGCAATCGCCAAGGCGTTCGCCGAGGAGCGCGCGCTCTACGCCGAAGAGCAAAAAGCAAAGTCCTGAAGCCGCCGCGGGTCAGGGCGTGACGTCGAAGCAGTACACCGGAAGCGCCACGTCACATGCCACCGCGTCCTGCGCGGTCCAGGTCACGGAGGTCGACGCGACGATGCCGACGTTGCCGGCAGCGGAAACGTTGCCGAGGCGCCAGCCGTCGCAGTCGAGCGCTGCGTTGCGCGACTGATCGAGGCCCGTCCATACGGTGCGGAGCGGCGCGGCGCCTCCGCCTGCGAGGCGACTGATGGCCACCGCAGGTGGGCCGGCGCGGAGCGCGGCTCGGCTCGCGAAGGCTTGCGTGGCGGGGCTGGGGGGCTGGGCGTCGGGGACGTACCAGG
>JABFRG010000204.1 GCA_013141295.1 Polyangiaceae bacterium | reverse complement strand
CCCGCTACCTGTGACAACTTCGGTCCGCATATAGAGATCGCCATCGATGACGCCACGGCGTACGTCGACGGAACGCCGGTCGCCGACCTCGGAGTGGCGCTTTCGGTCAGGTACATGCTCGGGAAGTGGGTTGGCGAGCTCCCGCTGGGCGTCCTCGCGGCAGAGGATGCGCCGTTTGCGGCGGTCCGCGCCCGTATCGGCGTGGCCCAGCGCGTCGGCTTCCGACAGATCTTCGCCATAACACGGCCGTCGCGCCCGCCCGTCGTGTCGAGCTCGCTCGGGGCGCTCCCCAGGTCGCCGCGCATCTGCCTGGTCTGGCTCTCCGACACACAGCTGGCGAGCGCGAGCGCGCCTTCGGAGACCTGGGGAGCCTTCGTCGCCCGCGCGGCTGCCCCTTCGAGATAGTGCGATGCGTGGTACTCGTGCCTCATGACCGCGGTGCGAGCGCTCTACGATGTGCGATGCGTGCGCTGCAGTTGCCGCGCGGTTGCGCACATGGCGCCGTCCGGGCGAACGGGAACGTACCGCGAGGTACTGGTGAAGCTGGGCGCCGTTCGGATCTCCTGCCCCCATTGCGGGTATGCGCGCGACGTGCCGCAGAGGGAAGAAGACGCGTACGAGCTCTGGTATGCGACTTCGTTCCAAGGTGAGCGCCTCTGGGCGACGAATCGAGCCGACCTCGATCGCCTCATCGCCTGGGTCGCCGCGCGGCAGCGCCCGCGTGCTGTCTTTCCCGAGGGAGTGACCATCGAGACGCTGCCCAAGTGGCTCAAGAACGGGAAGAACCGCGCGGCGATTCTCAAGTGCCTGCGCCGGCTGCGCGAGACCTGAGGTACGCTGCCAGCGCACGATTGCAGTGTCGAACCGGCAATTCGCGACCCGCACCAAGGAGCGCACAGCGCTCGGGTCCATGGGGCATGTGGACGAAGCTCGCCCCCGTGTGCGGCCTGGTGGGGCTGGTGCTCCTGGCGCTGGCGGGCACCGATCTCGTGGCCTACGGACGCTTCATTCGCTCGCTGTTGTTCCTGTGAGCGTTCACAATGATGCGCTGAGCCTTTTTCGGCCCCACTTCGTCATCGGCGCCGCGGTGGTTCTCGGTCCGATCCTGGGCGCGGTGCTCGGCTTGGCTGCGCTGGTGGCGCGGCGTACGGTGGCTGCGCCCTGGCTCGTCCGGCTCGGCGCGGGCGCGGTGGGTCTGGCATTGGCCACGTCGGTGGCGTTGGCGTTTCGCATGCGTTGGGCGATTCTCCACGCGGTAGGTCCCGACCTTGGTGCGGCATTGGCGACCGGCCTCTTGGCGCAACGGGTGGTCGCGGTCTTGGGCATCGTCGCCGCGAGTGTGCTGGCAGTGGCGTGGTCGGTCGCCCACCCGGGTCGCGTACGGGTTCGCGGCTTCGCCGCCGGCGCTCTGTTGGCGCTCGTGCTCGTGTACGCGTTTCGCGATACGGGCTCCGACGTGGGTCGTCACTGCTTCGACCTGCGCTGTCACTACGCCGCGATGGTCGACGAAGAAGGGCCGAGCCCGGCGCCGGTACGCGCGCTCATCCTAGGCGTGGGACTCACCGCGGCGGCGCTCATCTGGCTGAGCCGCGCGACGCCTACGAGCAGGGGGCATGTGATGATGAATCTGGGGCTGCTGGCGGTCGGCATTGCCGGCTATGTGGCCACGCGTCCTTTCGCGCGAGACGCGGCATCGCTGGTCCCGCTCTGGGATGCGCCGCAGGCGCGGGTGTGGGAAGGCGTGCCCGCTCTGGACTCGCCGGCCGCCCCCGCTATCTGCGACAGCTTCGGTCCGTTCCTCGAGATCGCCATCGATGACGCCGCGGCGTACGTCGACGGAGCGCAGGTTTCCGACCTCGGAGCGGCGCTCTCGGCCAGGTACATCGAAAGGGAGTGGATGGGCGACCGCCCGCTCGGCATCCTCGCCGCCGCTGATGCGCCGTTTGCGGCGATCCGCGCCCGTATCGGCGTGGCCCAGCGCGTCGGCTTCCGACAGATCTTCGCCATGACGCGGCCGTCGCGCCCATCGTTCGTGTCGAGCTCGCTCGGGGTGCTCCCGAGGTCGCCGCGCACCTGCCTGGTCTGGCTCTCCGATTCACAGCTCGCCAGCGCGAGCCCGCCTCCCGCAACCTGGGGAGACTTCGTCGCCCGCGCGGCTGCCGCGCCGAGGTAGTTCGGTGCTGGACTTTTCGCCGGTTCGGGGGTTTGGTCCGCCCGATGTTTCGTCGGCTCCGCGCCCCATTGGTGGTGGCCCTGCTCTCGGCGGTCTTCGTCGCCATCGTGATGGTGGCGGAGGGACCCAAGGAGATGCAGGACTTCGACGTGCGCTGGTGGGCCGGTTGGCGCCTGTGGCATCGGGAGTCGCTGTACCGCGCCGAGGACTTCCACTTCCAGTTCAAGTACCCGCCCTTCTGCGCGCTGGGTTTCCTGCCGCTCCTGCCCTTCGACTGGCAACCGGCGAAGTGGGTGTGGGCGGTGATCCTCGCGGGCACGTTCGCGTACGCGCTCTGGACGTCGGTGAAGTGGGCCGCCGAGGGCAACGGCGAAAGGCCATGGATTCTCGGCCTCGCGGCGCTGGTGCTGGTGCGCTCTTTCGAGCGGGAAATCGCCAACGGGCAAGTGAACCTGGCGATGCTGGCGCTCATGCTCGGCGCGGCGGCGCTGCAGCTTCGGAAGCAACCGTTGGCGAGCGCGGTCTTGGCGGCGCTGGCACTGACCATGAAGCCCTACGCTGCGGTGTTCGCAGTGTACTACCTGGTGACGCGGCAGCTTCGAGCGCTTCTGGCGTTCGTCGGGCTGTCGGCGATCCTCACGGTGGTGCCCGCCTGGTTCTACGGGTGGAACGGCCTCTGGGAAGCCCATCGGACCATGCAGGCGTACCTGGCCAAGTCGACCACTGCGCTGCTCACGTATCCCACCAACGTCTCGTTCCTGGGCATGTACGCCAAGTGGTTCGGCCTCGACGCCATGCGCTGGGTGACGCCGCTGGCGCTCGTCTCGGTGGCTGCCTTGGCGCTGCCCTTCGGGATTCAGCTGCTGCGCGCGCCGCGCATCACCGAGGCCCGCATCGTCGGTCTCGACGTGGGCATCCTCTCCGGGCTCATCGTCCTGGTGTCGCCGCAAGCTTGGGACTTCGTGGTGATCACGCTGCTCCCGTTGGTGGCCGCGCTGCTGGTGGGTTTTCGTACCTTCGGTCGGCCATTGCGAACTGCGCTCGTGGCCTCGTTCGTGGTGCTGGCGCTCGACTACAAGGTCATCTTCCGCGACGCCACCTATGCCGCGTTCATGCGTGCGTCGCCGCAGACCTGGGCCATCGTGGTGCTGGTGGTCGCCGGCCTCGTGCTCCGTCGGCAGTGGACGGTGACGCCGGAGCCCGCGCCGCTCACTTGAACTGATCGAAGAAGTTCATCACGGCGGCGGGCGCGTAGGCGGGCCACATGTGGCCTCCGGCGTGGGTGCACCACTGGGTGGGGACCTCCGGACGGCAGCCTTGGTAGGCCTCGCATCCGTTGGGCGCGGTGGGGAGCCGCGTGGCCGAGCAGCCGTTCGCCTTGCGGTAGTAGTCGCGCACCAGCTCCGCGCCCTCCTTGTGATCGATGTCGGCGTCGCCCAGCGTCTCCCAGACGGCGACCTCGCCCAGGCACGGTCCCTTGTCGAGCGGCAGGCTCTGCGCGTTCATCCCCGGCGCGCCGGGCGCGATGGCGCGAATGGTGTTGCCACGGTAGCAGCCCAGCATCGACGTGAAGCGGGCGCCCAGGCTGAACCCGGCCACGAAGAGTCGGTCCTTGTCGATGCAGTGGGTGGTCTCGGTCTCGGTCACCAGCGCGTCGAAGAGCGCGTAGTCCTCGCTGCCGGCTTCGGTCTGCCAGCGATTCTCGTTCTCGGGCGGTTGGGGCAGCGCTTCCGGATAGATGAAGATGTACTTTCCACCGGCCTCCGGTTCGAAGGCGAACTCCCGGGCGCGCTCCTTGGTGCCGCCGGACCCGTGGAGCACCACCACCAGCGAGAGAGGCACGTTGGGATCGTAGCTCTGGGGGATGAAGCGCAGGTACGGGCGGGCCTTGCCGTTGACGGTGATGGTGCGATCCTGGAGCCCCTTGCCGGCGGCGCGTCCGCACCCGGCGGAGGTCCCCATGTTGCGGTTCTCGATGGGGCCGGCGTCGACGGTCCCGGCGTCGCCGGCATCGACGGTCGGCGTGGGCGTAGTGGCGTCGCTGATGGGCGTGGGCACGACGACGCTCGCGTCACGCGTGTCCTCGGTGATCGCGGAGTTGCTGTCGCCGCAAGCGGCCAGGCCGAGCGTGACGAATGCGAACGAGACGAAGCGAACGCGAGTGCTCATGCACTCGACACTACGAGGCGTACGCGCGCGTGCAATGCGAATCGCGTGGGGATAATTCGACCACCATGAGCTCGCAGATCACCCCCCCGCGCTTGGCGACGCGGCGGGCGGTCGAAGTCGCGACCGCTCACGGGAGGGTCGCGACAGGTCGCGATTCCTTACTGCGTTGGGGTCTGCGGACCCTGCGCGTCGGTGAGCGTCTCGCGCACCTTGGCGATGAGGCTGGCGGTTGCTTCCTCGGGCAAGCCGATGCCGATGAGCAGGGCGACGTCTTCCGGCGCCGGCGGCGTGTCGAGCGGCTGCGTGCAGATGCGAATGAGGGCGTCGGCGCCGATGACGATCTTCACCGGCACCGGAGCGCCCACGTGGGAGCCGTGGTGGTTGGCGCAGGCTTCGACGATCTCCGGCGGGAGGTGCCAGGAGCGCGCGACGTCGGCGCCGGCCCGCGGGTGGTGACGCATCACCAGCGACTCGACGAACTCCGGGAACTCCACCGCCCGCGGCATCTGGGCGAGGATGCGGTAGATGCGCGCTTCGCCGATGTCGTGGAGGAGACCGCAGAGGTAGGCGTAGTCGTAGCTGAGGCGCAGCTCGCGTGCGAGCATGCGGGCCGCGACGCCGGCGTGCACGCTGCGGTTGAAGGAGCGCGTGACCTCGGCGCGGAAGAGCGGCAGCTCCTGGTTGCTGCGCTCGTACACCGCCTGGAGCAAGAGATCGCGGGCGGCGGCGAGCCCGATGCGCACCAGCGCCACCTGGGTCGAGGTGGGCTTGACGCCGCGGGAGTAGAGCGCGGAGCCGGCGATGGCCACGAAGCGTGCGGCGAGCGGCGGATCGCGCTCCACCAGGCGGGCGATGCGACCCATGTCGGTGCGTGGATCTTCGGCGAGACGCATGGCCTCGGCGGCGGCCTCGGGCAGGAGCGGAAGGCCGGCCCGACCGGTGGCCAGCTCCTTGAGCAGCGCGGCCTCCAGCGCGGCGCACTCGGGAGCGCGCGGCGAGAGATCCATGTCGGATACACGCATCGAGACGCGCGAGTTGCGCGTGCCGAGGGGGGCCGCCAGGACCACGCGGTTCTTGCCGTTGCGCTTGGCCTTGTAGAGGGCGCCATCGGCTCGCTGACACAGGCTCTCGTCGCTCGGGTCGGGGGCGTTGGGGTCGAACGACGCCACCCCGAAGCTGGCGGTGATCATCGACCGCGCGCCCAGCTCCTTGCCGCGAATGCCCTCGATGGCCATGCGGTGCTTCTCGGTGAGCGAGCAGGCTTCCGGGCCGGTGGCTCCGTTCAGGACCAGGACGAACTCTTCGCCGCCCCATCGCCCCAGGTGATCACCGTGGCGGAGCGCTTTGCCCAGCGCCTGGGCCACCGCCTTGAGCACGCGATCGCCCACGTCGTGCCCGTAGGTGTCGTTGACGCTCTTGAAGTCGTCCACGTCCACGAAGACCACCGAGAACGGCGTGCCGGAAGACCAAGCCTCTTCCACTCGGGCATCGGTGGCGCGGCGGTTGGGTACCCCGGTGAGCGCGTCGACCACCGCTTCGCGGCGAAAGTTGTCGCGCTCCGCGCGCAGTCGCCTCAGGCGATCGCGGTCGCGCTTGTGACGAAGCTGCACGCGAACGCGCGCCTGAAATTCCACCACGCGGTCGGTGACGCAGAGGAAATCGTCGGCGCCGCACAGGAGGCCGCGGGCCACGAGCTGTTCTTCGAGCGCACCCGAGGTGAGCATCACGATGGGCAGCTGCCGGCCGAGCTCGGTGGAGCGGAGCTCGCCGCACAGCTCGAACCCCCCGCCTTCGACCGCGACGTCGACCAGCACCAGATCCGGCGCCATGGTCGCCATGGTCTCGTCGACGTTGCTCCAGGTGTCCAGCACCTCGAGGTCGTACCCGGCGCCGTCGAGCGCCTTCTTCACTGTGGGGCCCAGCTTCGATCCGCCGTCGAAGAGCACGACCCGAGGCGCCTGTTCGGCGATGGGCGGCGTGCTGCTCGGGGGCAGTGACCAGTTGGGCAAGCGCAAATCCAGGCTCACCTCCTTCGAGAACGGCGCGAATCTCGCGGACTTTAGCCGTCGCCTGGCGAGGCGGTCGATGCCGCCGACAGCGCCTGCTCGATGGCCCTTCGGAATACATCCACCTCCCGCGCGCCCGACACTGCGAGGGCGCCACCGAGAATGGTGAACGGCACGCCGGTGATTCCTCCACGCGAAGCCTCGCTCGCCTCGGCGCGGGTCTCCTCCAGCTCGGCCTCGGACGCGAGAATGCGCTCCACCTCGCCCTCGGCGAAGCCGTGCGCGCGGCCCAGCTCCACCAGGACGTCGCTCCGCGAGACGTCGCGTCCCTCGAGGAAATACGCGGCGAACAGGGCCTCCGCCAGCGCGACCTGGGTCCCTTTCTCGAGGGCGTGCCGCAGGAGCGTATGGGGCGCGATGGTGCTCACCGAACGTCGAACTTTGGAAAAATCCAAGGGAATGCCGCTGGATTGGGCGGCGCGCTCCACCTGCGCGAACATCTTGTCGGGGTCGCCGCCGTACTTGGTGCGCAGACGCTCCCGCAGATCTTGACCTTCCTTCGGGGTGGTCGGGTCGAGCAAGAACGGGCGATAGGCCAGCTCCACTTCGAGGTCCGGGAAGGTGGTGAGCGCGGCCTTCAGGCGGCGGGTGCCGATGAAGCACCAGGGACACACGATGTCGGAGACGATGTCGATGCGGAGCGCCATGTGAGCTGAGCTGTTCCTGGGTTCAGGGATCCGGTCGTTCGAGACCCACCACTTGGATGCCGGACGCGCGCTCGTAGTAGTGGATGCGCAGCGCACCTTTGGCGATGCCGTCGCCGACCACCAGCACGTGATAGCGCGACGGGTCGGCGTCGTCGGGCGCGCCGCCCAGCTGGGGGAGCGAGACGCACACCTTGCCGCCGGGACCACTGCGCACCGGCATGCCGCGCGCGGCCCAGTGCTGCGCCGAGGTGAGCACCGCGGTGGGCGCCAGGGCATCCTGGTGGGCCACCCCGGAAGACACCGCGAGGTCGGTCATGCACAGCTCGTAAGGCGCGGTGACCTTCACTTCGGACACCGGCGACAGGCGCGTGAGGTAGCGGTCGAGGATGCGCCGACGTCGCTCCGCCAGCACGTCCGTGAGGTAACGCGTCTGCCGCGGGTCGGTGAAGTCGCCGATGCGCACCGCTTCGGCGATGAGCGGCGTCTCGATGTGGGCCAGGATGCGCGCGAGCCAGGCTCCATCGTGCTCGGTCATGCGCGAGAAGGCAGGGTTGGGGTAACCGCCCCGCCAGGCGTCGACGTCGAAGTCGTCGGCTCGGAAGTAGAAGAACAGCGAATCGCGAAAGCCCTTGCGCTGGCGATCCCAGGGCCGCTCTACGATGCCGAGGGACCCGAAGTCCTCGAGGAAGAGCGGATTGTCGAAGTAGTAGGCGTGGCCCAGCCGCCGCGTGATCTCGTCCCAATCCCAGCGGCTGCCGAAGCAGTCGCCGAGATCGATGATGTAGTGGCGCACGATGCCCCGACGGGGATCGTCCTTCTCGCCCAGCCACACCGCCATCGAGTTCTGCTCGCGGGAATCGAAGTGGTTGAGCCAGGCGGCGATGATGCGGGCGCCGCGCAGCTCCCGGCGATCTTCGTGCGGAACGACGTCGAGCGGATCGTCGTCCTTGGTCCCCGCGTAGGTGTATGGACCGACCGGCCGCCCTTCGAGCCAGCGCGAGGCCACGAAGCGCACGCGATCGCCGCGGCGCGAGGCGTCGGTGAGCATCGATTTGAGCTTGGCGGCGTCGAGCTTCTTGGTGACGCCGGTGTTGTCGGTGATGGTGAGCCCCGGCTTGAGCTTGAGCTTGTCGGGGTGGAGGTACACCACCGAGTCGCAGGGCGCGTGGTACCCGGCCGCGTAGTAGAAGCGCGCGGCGATGGATGTGGCGCCGGTGGCCCGCTCCGGCTCGGCCGCGGTGTCGACCTTGAGCATGAAGCGCCCCTTGTCCTTCACCGAGACGCGGAAACCCGGGTTGGCGCCGTTGTCCTTGCCCTGGTCGATGAGAATGCCGAGGTCCTCGTCGGAGGCGAGCAGCTCGGGGCCGCCGATGCAGGGGCCGTGCGAGAGCTCGGTCACGGTCATGGGGCGCTTGCCGATGCGGTTCTCGAACCAGCTGGAGTCCGGGACCTCGTCCATGGAGTTGACGTCGCGGGCCTCGGCGCCCGGCTTCACTGCGAAGAACTGGGCGAGCGGACGGAACACCGAGTTGTCGGCGGCGTCCCAGGCGAACGACGATGTGTAGGCTTCGGGACCGCACTCGGTCTTGCCTTTCTCGTTCTTGTGGCAGCCGTTGATGGTGGGCTCCAGATCCGGGTCGCGTTCCATGGCCGGCGCCAGCGGAAAGCGTCCGTTCGGTCCCTGGGCGCACGCCACCAGGAGGGCCATCGCGCCCAGCCCGGCACCTGCTCGTCTTCCCGACATCAGAAACCCCTCCGGGTGCCGAACACGAGGCGTCCCGATGTGATGCGGCCGCCCTGCTCGAAGGTCTCGGTGCCCGCCGCGATCAGCACCTCGAAGGCGTGGTCGCGGGCGGTGCCGGCCTTGATGCCCATGCCGAAGGAGAGGCGCATCTTGCGCGCCTCGAGGCCTTCGAGCATGGGGCCGAAGACGTTGCCCGCCGCCACGTGCAGGGTGCCGTCGAGGAAGGCCCAGACCGGCCAGCGATAGAGCGCCGTGAGGGCCGTGCCGCTGCGATCGGCCAGGCGCCCCGGCAAGAATCCCACCATCAAGTCGTCGCCTCCGAGGCGCACCAGCTCGGTGAAGGGGACCGCGCCGCCACCTGGGCCGATGGGCCCGGCGAAGCGGCCGGAGAGGGTCAGCGAGAGCACGCGCTGCGTCCCCGTGAGGTCGGCGGCCACACCCACGTCGCCGCCGTAGCGCACCCACGAGCGCCGGGACCCGTCGGTGGTGAACCCCGGCTCGACGAAGCCTTCGGCGCGGAACCCGCTGCCCGGCGCCGGTCGCGGTTTGCGTGTCTCGAGAGCGAACGAGATCCTGGGCGCCACGACCGTGTATCCTGCATCGAACCCCGGCGGCAGCGGGTAGAGCGATACGGCCGCCTCGTACGGCACGCTGGGCTCACCGCAGCAGGTGCCGTCGTAGAAGCGCACGTCGCGAAACGCGAGGCTGGTGTGCACGAAGCTTCCGTTGCTGGCGTTCTGCTCGAAGGCCACCGATGCCTCGGCGAGCTGCTTGCCGTAGCGCGAACGGTTGCTGGTGGGGGCGTCGGGGCCCAATCCGTAAAACTGGTTGTCTTGGCGCTTGGTGAATTCGCCGCGCAGCGTGAGGCGGGTGCGATCGCCGTCGAGGCGGATGCGCTCGGCGGCGGTGAAGGTGAGCCACCGCGGTCCCCATGTGGCGGCGTGCAGCCGCAGATCGCTGTCGGGGTGCAGAAATTTGTTCCACGAGACGTAGAGCCCGGCACTGGGCAGGAGGCCGAAGTCCAGGAGGAACGTGGGAAAGATGTGAATGTTCTTTTCGTCGCCGAAGCTGAACAAATCGACGATGGCCGAAGCCCACTTCTCTTTCTCTGCCTTCTTGGTGAGCCACTCGAGCGGCCGACGAAGGCCGTACTCGCTCACCACCCAGGGCACGAAGAAGACCGCGCGCGGCACGAAGAGCGCGACGTCTTGCGCGGTGGTGCTCTGCCCGCCGCGACCGTCGTAGTCCACGATGGGCTTCTTCGCGACGTCGTCGGCCCGAGCGGTCGCCGACGAGGCGGTAGCCAAGCCGAGCGCCAAACCGGCCAGCGCGGCGCGCCGCGAGCGCGCGCTCACGGGGCGTCCTCCGGTAGTGCCTCGAGCAGCTCGTGATGCGCCAGGTCGCGGAACACCTGCATCCCGAATTCAATGTAATTTGCAAGCATAGACTGGCTGGCTTCGCCGTGATCTTCCAGGATATCGAAGACGGTTTCCACGGGAATCGTCGCGACCCGTGCGTCGGACGTGGCGGTGAGCGAGTACCAGCGGGGGGAGCTGGCGAAGGCATCCAAGAACCCCGGCACGTCGCCCGGCCCCAGCGGCGTCGCCGATTCCTGCTGGGCGCTCTTGGCCGATAGCTCGCCTTCCAGGACCGCCAGCATGTACGGCGCCTCGTCGCCTTCTTGCCACAGTCGTGCGCCTGCCTGCACCGATCGCGGAACCATGGCGCCGGCGAAGTGCACCAAGGTGTCCATGTCGAGGCCCTGGAACGGGCGCAGCTTGCGCACCGCGTAGAGGCGCCCGAGGAGGTCGTCGCCGAGCGGAATGGGCTCGCGCGAGGCAATGGGCGTCGCAAGGGCGTTGGGCATACGATTGAGCAAGCGCCGACGACGTGCAAACACCGCACCCGTCTCCCGGAGCACGTGC
>JABFRG010000739.1 GCA_013141295.1 Polyangiaceae bacterium | reverse complement strand
ACTTGAGGATCGTCTGCGCTTGCTCGAAGGCGGCGATGGTCTTGTCCTTGTCGAGGCCCTTGGACTTGTACTCCTGGACCAGGATGCCTTCGTTGTAGAAGGCGTCCGGGCGGGCGCCGTCGATCTTCTTGGCGGCTTCGAGCTCGGCTTGAACGGCGGCAACTTGCTTGTCGTAGTTCGAGTCGTTGATCTGACCGCGAAGGGCGAGGGCGAGACCCAGGTGGGCGTCGTAGTCGTTGGGGCGCATCTCCAGGGCCTTCTGGTAGGCCTTTTGCGCCTCTTCGAAGCCACGGAAGGAGAGGTTGACGGCGGCGTAGTTCATCTGCGCCTCGAAGAGGCGCGCGTCGAGCTGCGCTGCGGCGCGGAACTCGGTCACCGCGCCGTTCACCAGACCGAGCTCGTTCTGGATGAGCCCGGCGGTGTTGTGGATCGGCGCGTAGCCCGGGTTCTTGCGAATGGCCTGCGAGCACACCAGCGCCGCGAGCTCGAGCTCCTGGACGTTGGCGCGCTTGCCGATGGCGGCGTTGGTGGCGATTTGCCGCTTGCCCTTGCCGGACTTGATGGCGCCTGCGCGCTTCTTCGCCTGGTTGAAGTAGTAGAGGGCGAGCTGGTTGAACGCCGGCATGAAGCCGTCGTCGATGGCGAGCGCGCGCTGAAGGTTCTTCTTCGCGCACTCCATGTCGTCCTTGCAGCCGTCGCCGCCCTGAGCGGAGTCACGCTGCATCTGCATCATGGCCAGGTTCACGAGCGCCGGAACGTTCTGGAACTTGGCGTCGAGCACGGCTTGCTGGAGCGCGGTGATGGCCGCGTCCTCGTTGCCGTTGGCCTTGTACTCGTAGAGCGCGAGCTGGGCGCGGGCGTGGTGGAACTGGGGGTTCTCGCTCAAGGCCTTCTCGAAGCGCTTCTTCGCTTCGCCGTCCTTGCCGCAGCGCTGGAACACCAGGCCGGCGTTGAAGGTGGCTTCCGGGAGGGAGCCACCCTTCTGCTCCGAGGCCGCCGACTCGAACTGCTTGGCGACGTCGTTGCAGACGGCCTCGTTCCAGTCGTTGGCCTTGTCGTGGGCGATGAAGGCGTCCATGGCGGCGTTGAACTTGTTCTCCGCCTCCTTGCTGACTTCTTCCTTCTTGGTGAGGCCGTCGCCCTTCTTGGTGCCGCCGGTGTTCGCGGGTTTGTTATCGCCACCGCCGCAAGCGACGAGGACGAGGCCGATGGACGCGATCCAAAGCTTTGCGTTCATGGTCTTCACTTACCCTTCTTGCCCGCGGGCTTCTTCTTGGGCGCGTTGTCGTCGTCGGGAGCGGCCGCCGTCATGGGCTTGTCCGGGCCACCGGTTGCTGCCGGGTGCCAGAACGTTCCGCCGATGAGGAGCGGGGGCGACTTCTCGTCGAGACCGCTGTTGGCCAGGGTGGGGGCGCCGCGGAGCTCGTCCACGACGTGGTACTCGGCCTTGTAGTTCTTCGAGAGCCAGACCTCGCAGTTACGCGAGTACTGGTCGAAGTACTGGAACTTCACCGAGTAGGTGAGGCAGGTCACGAGGGCGGGCTTCGCCTTCTGATCCTTGATGGGCTGGCTCTTGCCGTCGAGCGCGTCGTAGTAGATGCCACGAAGCTCGGGGTCGGCCTTCCAGGCCTTGGGGATGGGCGCGCCGCGGAACTCGTCCACGAAGCTACCCCACATGAGACCCACGCGGGAACCGGCGGCGATGACCCAGCGCGGCGGCGCGTCGGGCTTGAGGTCGACGATCTTCTTGTACTCTGCAGCCACCTTGTCGATGGCCGGCATCTTCTTCTCGAGCCAGTCCTTGACCTTGGTGTTGATGTGCTTGAGGACGTCGTCCTTCGTGCCCGGGCCGTTGTAGGCCGGGAAGCGGATGGTATCGACCTCGCGCTCCTTCATGTCCTCGGCGGCCATGAAGTAGGCCTCGCCGACGGCGGTGAGGGCCTTGGCGACGCGCTTGCCGATCTGGCCTTCGTCCTCGCCGGGGTAGCTCGACTTGATCTTGCCGAGCGCGTCGTCGGGGTTCGCCCAGATGCCGCGGACCTTGGCGAACTCGCCGGAGGCCTGCTTTCCGCCGCCCTTCATCTTGGCGTAGGCGCGGCCGAGGGTGGCGTGCGCTTGCACCTGAACGTCGGGGGCTGCGCCCTTGTCGATCATGCCCATGGCGCCCACGAGGGCGGAGCGGGCCTTGTCCCATTCTTCCTTGTCGGCGTAGTGGGCGCCGATGGCGAACTGGATGGAGGCGGTCTGTGCCGGCTTGCTGCCGCCGAAGCTTGCCTTGAAGGCGTTGGCGGCGCAGATGGCTTCCTCTTCCTGGCCGAGGCCGAGGCGGAGGACTACGGCGTCGGAGAGAGCCTTGTCGGCGTTCTCTTCCTTCGTCGCGATCTTGCAAACCATGGGCTTGCGGGTGGTGTCGACGCCGGCGAACTTCTCGTAGAACTCGGCGGCCTTGTCGTAGACCGCGATGGCCTGGAAGTTACCACCGATTTCGTAGACGGCCTTGCGGGCCAGCGGCGAGTTGCCGTTGGTCGCGTTGTCGAAGGCGATGAGGGCGGAGCGAGCCTGGATGGCGCTGGCGATGAGGCGAGCGGCCTGGAAGGCGCGGGCGGCGTTGTAGGCCAGCTTGTCGCACTTTTCCGATTGCGGCTGCTGCTTGTTGGCGACCGGCTCCTGGCAGTACTTCTTGAACATGTCGAAGTACGCGGTGCCGCCCTTCGTGTAGTTCGAGATGGCTTCGGAGCCTTGCTGCTTGTCGGCGAGCTCCACCAGCTTGGCGGCCTTGAGCGCGAGAATGTCGGCCTGGACCTTGTTGAGCGAGGTGCAGTTCTCGGCGTTCTTCGTCGCCTTCTCCGGGGTGCTGCAATACAGCTCGATGAACTTCGGCACGTCCTGCGCCATGTCGTCGAAGCAGGAGGGGCGGGGCGGCTGGTAGTTCGAGCCGACCACGTTCACGGCCTCGAGATACAGCTGCGCGGCGTAGATGCCGACATCCTTGTCGGAGTGCTCGAGGGCGATCTCGCGGAACGCCTGACCGGCTTCTTCCCAGTGAAGGGTTTCGAAGTAGGTGCGCGCCCGGGCGTATTTCACTTCAACGAGCTGGTCGAGACCCTTCTGGTCGCTCTTGTCCGGCTTGATGTAGCAAATGTAACGGTTGAAGGCGGTGACCATACCCTTCTGGTTTTCGGTCATCTCCTTGGGCTTGAGCTTGTCCTTCTCTTCCTCGATCTTCTTCTTCTGGGCCGCGTCGGCGCCAGGTCCGAGGTTGTAGCCCTTCTTCGCCGAGTCCTTCGGGTGGTTGGCGTCGTAGATGTTCTGGTAGCAGAGCACCGAGGCGTACGCGGCTTCGGCGGCGTCGGGGCTGGTGGGGTTCTCGGCGACGACGGAGTCGAACGCCGGGCCACACTTGGCCCAATCCTTCTGGAAGTAGAGAAGGTCGGCCATGTTGTATTTGATCTTGTAGATCGACGGCCAGTCGTCCTTCACCAGACGCGGGAACTCGAAGGTCCCGTACTCCTTGGCGTCCCAGGTGTCGGCGACCTTCTGGTAGAGCTGCGCCGCGAGGGCCATGGTCTTGGGGTCGCCGGTGCCGCGCTGCTGGTTCGAGCCCACGGCTTCGATGTGCCAGGCCATCGCGGTTTCGGTGATGAGCGCGGCGGTCTTGCTCGCGCACTCGTGCTTGACCTCGGCGCTCTGGCCGCCGCTCTTGAACTCGTTGTAGGCCTTGAGCTGGTTGCCGAGCTCCTGAACGATGAAGTCCTTGTTGCCGGACTTCATGGCCATGGTGGCCTCGGAGATGTGCACTTGGTAGTTGCACGCTCGAGAGCCGCCGCGGTCGCGGTTCATGAGGTCTTTGTAGAGGTCGATGGCTTCCGGATAGTGACCGGTGTCCAGGTAGTTCTGGCCCAGGTCGTCCATCATCTTGTAGGTCTTGTCGTTGCCGCCGCTGTCACCCGAGATGGGGTGGAAGAAGCCGAACGCCGCGCGCGGGTTGCCGCGGAGCGCGTAGACCGGGATGATGTCGCGGCGCGCCGCATCGGCGAGCTTGGACGCGTTGGGGACCTGCGAGTAGTTGGTCCCGTAGTCGATGGTCTTCTTGAAACCATTCATCGACTTGTCGTACTCGCCCTGGTTCCAGTAGACGTACGCGAGCTTGTACCAAGCGTAACCGTAGACCTTGTTGTTCTTCTCCGGCGGGTACTTGATGACCTCTTGGTAGGCCTGGGCCGCGAGATCCCACTTGGTGGGGTCGCCCTGGGCTTCGTTGAAGAACAGCTCGCCGAACGCCAGGTACGCGTTGGGAATATACTTCGAGTCCGGGCGTTTCTTGATGAGGTCGTAGTAGACGCGACGGGCGTTGGCGTTGTCGCTGGCCTGCTCGTACTCGTAGGCGAGGTAGTACAAAACCTCGTCCAGGGCCGGGTACTGCGGGTAGTCGTTGACGACCAGCGTGTAGTAGTCGACGGCCTTCTTGCGGGCCGAGGTGAGGATCTTCGCGGCCTCGTTGGCGGTCGCTTGCTTCTTGCCAGCGGCCGCAGGGTCCTTCTTCTTCAGCGCGTCGCGGTCGATCTCCGCCTGGGTCTTGTCGCGGAAGGCCGACGACTCGAGCTCGACGTAGTCTTCCGCGAGGCGACGGGCGAGCTGCGGGCGGTCCGGCGAGTTCTTCGACGTGGTGCCGAAGAGCTGCTCGAGCTTCGCGATCTCGGTGACCAGGAGGGCTTTCTGGCGGGACTGCAGGCGCGCCTTGCGGTCGTCGCGCACCGCGGTGCCCTGACCGAAGGACGGGTCCTTCGGCTTGTTGTCGGCGCCCGGCTTCGACGGGTCCTTCTGGGGAGCCACGCTGTGGAAGCTGACCTCGGCCTTCTTCGCGCCGCCCTTGAGCTCTTTCGGGCCCGTGTTGGGGCAGGCGTTCAAGGCTTCCTTGGCCTTGGCGTCGATGCATACGCCGTCCGCCGCGAAGGCGGTGGCGCCGGTGCTCAGCGCGAAGGCGCCGAGAAGGCCGGCTAGCGAAAGCTTATGGAGCTGGTTCATGGGAGCAATTACCTCGCGCACTTCGTCGTGATCGACTGACGATAGAAACCAAGTTCGTCGCGCCAGTACTCACCGTCGAAGGGCCACAGGAGGTGCTCTTCGTCGGGCTTGACGCGGTTGCGCTCCGACTCGACGGCGTCGACCTTGGTACCGGCCAAGGCGGCGTCGAGCTGGCCACGCTGGGCGGCGGTGATGTCGATCTGGATCTTCACACCGTCGCGGAGGTGCTCGTTGAGCTCGTCGATGTTGCGCTGGTAGCGCTCACGGGCGAGCTGGCCGGCGTTGCGGACCGCGATGTCACGGGCGAGCTGGAGCGCGTCCTTGACGTCGTTGCCGAGCGCCGAGTTGACGAAGTCGGGCTTCGCCTTCTGGAAGCGCTTCGCCTCTTCGTCGAGGAGCTCGACGTACTTGATGTGGCGGAGCAGCTGGCGGTCGGACAGGGCGTTGGTCACGACGGTTTTGATGCTCGCCGGCAGATCGGCTTTGTTATCGCGGACGTCTTTCAGGAATTTGTAGAAGGCCTCTTCCTGGTTCTCGCCCTTGAAGCTGTCGAGCTTCTTCTTGAGCGCGTCGAAGATCGGCTGGTACTTCTTCTGGAATTTCGCGACGATGGTGCCGGCGTCGTCGTACTGGCAGTTGGAGAAGTAGATGACCGCCCGCAGGATTTCCGCTTCCGGGTAATAGGAATTCGGGAAGTAGGGGGCCTGGATCGTGTGGATGTTGCCGAGGGCGTGCGCGTAGTCGCCGGCCATGAAGTAGGCCCAAGACTCCTCGAAGAGGCCGTCGAGCCAGTATTCGGAGGCGACGTCGATCTTGTTCCAGTACTTGACCGCGGCCGAGAGGCGGTTCTGGTCGATCTTCGGGGTGTTGGTCTCGGGGTCGAGGATGACCGACGCGGAGTAGTAGGTACGCGCCATCGAGAGGTACGCGAGATCGCGCATGCGGGCGTCGTCGTCGACACCCTCGACGCCGTCGTCGATGGCCTGCACGATGTTCTGGAAGCCCTTCACCGCAGGCACCGACTTGCGGAGCTGCACGTAGCTGATGCCGGTGAAGAACTGGCTCTTGATGTAGTACTTGCTCTGCTTCGACACGTTGGTGAAGAGGCGAATCGCGTCGTCGTACTGCCGGTTGCGGTACTTGTAACGGCCGAGCAGGTAGTTGAGCTGCCAGTAGAGCTCGATCTGGTTCTCGTTCTTGAACTGGTTGATCTGCGCTTCGTTATAGCGACCGATGCGCTCGACGATGTCGGCCGGCTCCGGGAGCTCGGTTGCGAGCTTGGCGAGCCAGAGCAGCGTCTGGTTGAACTTCAGGTGGCTCGGCTTCTCCGCGATCTCGGAGAAGATGCCGTAGGCCGCCTGGTAGTACTTCTTGTTGTAGAGGGCGATCGCGAGGTCGAACTGCGCGAGCTGCTTGTTGCCCTCGTCGTCCTGCGTCTCGCCCTTGTAGACCTTGTACAGGCCCAGCGCGGCGTTCTCCCAATCGCCCTTGTTGAAGGCGCGCTTGGCGGTCGCTGCGGCTTCGGTCATCTGCCCAGCGGTGGGCGTGACGCCGGTGTCCTTGGGACCCGCGGCTTTCGGATCGCCTGCCTTCGGATCGTCGAGCTCGATGTCGGCTTCCTTGCCGCCCTTACCCTTGTCACCACCTTTGGCCGTACCAGTCGGCGGTGGCTTCTTCTTCTGCGCGAACGACGGATCCGTCGCCAGGGTGAAGGAGAGGAAGGCCGGAATGACCGCCAGAACGAGAGACCGCAAGAGCCGTGTTCGCATCGAAATCTCCTAGTAGGGAGCGGGGAGCAGGCGTGGGCAGAGCAGACGAGCGAGAAGGGAAGAAGAAGCGGCGAAACGCGCGGGAAGCGGGGGCGATGCTGCGGAGGGGACTGCGCGGACTCCGCTGACGGTCGAAAATCGTCAACGATGTTGAAAAGATAGTAATCGCCGAGCGGCGCGATGGTAGGAAGTTGCGATGCTTCCTGTCAAGGGTGAAAAACGGGGGCCACTTCGGTGGCGCGTGGGTGGCGAGGGCCGTGGCCGTCGCCATGCTCGTCGGATGGCGGGGCTCACCTTCGAGTGATCCCGCGCCGCAGTTTCTGCCACATACCAGGACGCACGAGGCAGGGTTTTCTTGGACGGCCCCACGTTCTCGCCCACCTTGGCGTACTCTTCTGCTCTGGTTGCGTGTTCCCACACTCACCTCGGTGTAGCTCTCGCGCCGCATCGCCACGCCATCGCGCCACAGCCGCTTTTTCCGACTCCTCTCGCTGCTTTGCCTTGACGCTTCTTCCCCCGCCCGAATAAGTTCCCTCCGCCACCGCGATGCGCTTTCGCGCACCGTGCACCTGGGAGATCCAATGACCCGATCGATCATCGCCGTCACGCTCTCTGCCGCCGCACTCTCGGTCACCCTTGGCCAAGGCTGTCGCTCCGCAGGCGTCGGCGATCCGTGCGTACCGGATGCCGAGTATGACCCGACCTTCTCTGGCTTCAGCATCAAGGAAGTCAACGTCGAGTCGAAGAGCTTCCAGTGCCAGACGCGTCTCTGTCTCGTGAATCACTTCCGGGGTCGCGTTTCCTGCGCCAAGGGTCAGGGCCGCGACGGCCTGGGCCTGGACGGAAAGCCCTGTACCGTGCCCGGCACCGAGACGCCCATCGTGGGCGCCACCGTGGACGGGAAGCCGGAGAGCGCTTCGTCCGACCCGAAGAAGCTGAAGTGCGTCCAGTCGCAGTGCAGCAAGCGCGTGCCCGACAAGGCCGTGTACTGCTCCTGCCGCTGCGCCAACGTCAACGGCAAGACCGACGACGGCGCCAACTACTGCACCTGCCCCGACGGCTTCGCCTGCGAGCAGCTCGTTTCCTCCACCGGCCGCGGCAACGAAGGCCTCACCGGCGGTTACTGCATCAAGACCGGCACCAAGTACGACGCCAACGACGATCCCTGCGGCGATCCCGTCGCGGGCGGTCTCACCACCTGCCCGGATTGAAGTCCGTCGGCGACCGCGCCGAAGAAGAGGCCGCCCGCTATCTCGAAGCGGGCGGCTTCGTCCTTTTGTGGAAGAAGCTCCGGCTGGGGCCGCTGGAGCTCGACTTGGTGGCGCGCAAGGGGGCGCTGGTGGTGGTGGTGGAAGTGCGAACCCGCAGCCCGCGCGGGTTCGAGGGCCCTCTCGCGAGCATTCGGCCGGAGAAGCAGGCGCGGTTGCTCCGGGCGGCGGGCCGGCTCTTTCGCGAGCGACTCGAGGCCGACCCCACGGTGGAGCGCATTCGTATCGACGTGGCGGCGGTGAGCTTCGGCCCCGCCGGCGCCACGGTGGAGTACTTCGAGGGTGCGATCACCGGCTCATGAAGCCCGTGCCATCAGTGTATTCTACACGTCGAGGCTGCGCTTCATCTCGTCGCGAACATCGGTAAGCGCCACGAGCACGTCCTCGGTGGCGCCCTTGGTGCGGGCGATCTCCAGGGCCTTCTCGAGCTTCTCGACCTCGCCGTGCTGGCGGCTCTTCAGCTTCTCCACCATGGTGGCGAAGGTCTCGAAGAAGTCCTGCAGCTCGTCGCCCTTGCGGAGGCGGCCCTGGAAGTTGAGCTTTCCTTCGCCCACTTGCCCCAGCAGGAGCTTCATCTTGTAGATGGGCCCCGCCACCTTGTGCGTGAAGTAGATGCCGAGGATGCCGATGAGGATGACCATGATCCCGAGCACGCCGACGATCATCGCGCGCATGTGGGTCTGCTGGGTGACCAGGCCCTCTTGCTGCCGCAGCACTTCTTCCTGCTGCTTCTTCACCTCGGCGTCGCTCACCGCTGCGCCGCCGCCGAAGGCCTTGGCGAGCTCTGGATCCTGACCGTAGACAGGGTCCTTCTCGATCTGCATCTTGACGATGTCGGAGACCTTGCGGCTCTCTTCGGCGACCTTCTTGCTCTGCTCGGCGACCTTGCCGCTCTGCTCCACCACCGACTGGCTGGTGCGCCAGAGGAAGGCGCCGAGCACCGCGCTGATGAAGAGCGCGAGGATGAGGATGAAGCCCGTGTATTTGAGCTGGAAACGCGAGTCGACGAGGTAGTTCTTGATACTCCGCTTGTAGCGGGGCTTCGGAGGCGCGGTAGAGCTCGCTGTTGCCATGGGGTCCTCGCTACGATGCTACGGGAGATCCCGGCCGACGCCAACTTCGTCGGCCGCGGCGCGCCGGATCAAAACTGGTCCACGCCCTGTACGAACGCCTCGAGGGCGCTCTCGGCGGCGGCAGCCAGCAGCCGATTCTCGGCGTCCTTGTCGCCTTTGGACGCAGACGAGCGGGCTTTGCCCGGCGACTCGCCGCGGAGGTCTTTGTTCGGGTAGGTGAAGATGGCGATGCGCACGCTGGCCTTGGTGCCCGATGCGTAGTCGAAGGGATCGACCGAGATGGAGAGGTAGAAGCCCTTCAGCTTTCGCTTGGCGATGTTGGCCTTGGCCGCCGCTGGCGTCTCCTTGTCGGGCGCCATCTGGAAGACCGCTGCGTTCTCCAGCCGCTTCTTCACGGCCGCGAGCACCGCCGCATCCACTTCCGTCTGCGCCTTACCGGAGCGATTCTGCACCGCCGAGAGGGCCACGTAGTACTTCGCCTGGGCGTTGTTCTTGGGTTCCCCGCTGCCGCCGCCGCCACCGCTACCGCCGCGCGCCGCCTCCAGCGTCTCGATGGCGCGTGTAAGCTGCAAGCGAACCGCGTCGCTGCCCTCGCCGCCCAGGCGCTCGCGCAAGCACGCGATGCCCTGCGCCCGACCGAGGCGCTTCATGCCCGCCGCCGCGGCTTGCCGCACCACCTCGTTCTCGTCGGAGAGCGCGCGGCAGAGCGGCTGAACGGCGTTGTCCTCGTTGGTGGCGCCGAGCGCCAGCGCCGCGTTGGTGCGCACGCGGAAGTCGTCGGCCTTGAGCTTGTCGGCGAGGAACGCGATCTTCGCGTCGTCGGCGAAGGCGCTGCGCCCGAGGAGCGAGACGAGCCCGAACACCACCGCGCACACGGTAGCGATCAAGATCGAGTGAGTGCGAGACCCCATGCGATCTCCGAGCGTATCACCCGCACCCCCTCGTCTGGAAAGCCCCATCCGTAACTCCTCGCTCACTGCAGCGGGTGACGATGCGTCTGCGGATACCGAACGGCGTCGTTCGGGCCGTATTGAATTAGACGAACGGACGACGCCTTCGATGCAAGATGCAAAAGCGCCGAGCGCCATCTCCCGGCGTTTCGATGACGTTTTGGAAGAGAAGGTCCGAGCGCGTCAGAAGGCGCCCGACACGGTGAGACCACCGGTGCGGGGTGCGAGAACTGGCGTGACTTCCACACGCTGCCAAACGCTCTCGGCTGCTGCGCTCTTCCCACTGGCGGTGGCGCTTCCGCCGTTGGTCTTGGGGCCGAACAGGTACCAGGCGCCGGCACCCACGAGCCCGACCACCATCACCACGGCGGAGACGTTGGCCACCGTCGCGTCGGTGTTCACGGCATCGACATTGTCGCGCAAGGTGGCGCACGCGCTCGCGAAGTTCGCGCGGGGCGCGCTGCACTCGCCGCTCTGGGCGCCGGCCGCCCGCAGCTTGGCGGCGACGTCGTCGGCGGAGCTCTGCGCGCTGCCCTTGGCCACGGCGAACGCAATCGTCCCGATGAGGCCCACGCCGCCCACACCGAGCCCGATGTAGACGGGAATCATGGTGTCCGGAGGGGAGAGGATGCCCTTCTTC
>JABFRG010000954.1 GCA_013141295.1 Polyangiaceae bacterium | reverse complement strand
ACGTCCCATTGTTGGGGTCGCCGTTCAGCCCTTTGAAGCCCACGCAGTACGCTTTCGTGTATTTCGGCTCGAAGCCCTTGTCGAGGCAGGCCACGAAGCCGTTCGCCTGGGGGCTCTTGATGTCGCTGCAGGTGGCGATCTTCGCCGGGCCCGCATCGACCGTCGCATCCATGTCGCCGCCGTCGAGATCGCCCGCGTCACCCGCGTCACCAGCGCCCGCGTCCTTGATGACCGGCGGACGGTAGCAGGTGGGCTGGTCCGCGGCCGGGGCCGCGCAGTTGCGCTCCTCGGTGTACGCGTCGGACATGCAGAGCTTGCTCTCGCACTCGTCGTCGTTGGTGCAGCGCGCGCAGAACTTGCCATCGCCCTTGCAGACCTTGTTGCCGGGGTAGCAAACGTTCGCGCCGTCGTGGTTCTCGCACACGGCGTCCTTGGTGCAGTTGCCGTTGCCGGTGCACTCTTTCATGCAGTAGCTGGCGCCGGAGTCGTCCTTGATGCACTTCTGGCTGCCGTCCACGTTCTGGGCGCAGTCTGCGTCGGTCTTGCATACCGACGGGGCGCACTGGGTGCGGGGGAGGCAGACCTTCCGCGTCTCGCCGTAGGACCGCTCTTTCTCGGTGATGTTGGGCGCGCGGTCGACGGTGGCGCAGTAGTACGTGGAGAGGCCGCAGTCGGCGTCGGCCTTGCAGTCGGTGATGGTGCAGAAGGCCGCGGCGTCGGTGGGGTTCCGGGCGAAGCACTTGAAGCCGGCGACGGGCCCGCAGGCCGCATCGGGGGTCGGATCCTGCGGGTTGCAGAGCTTGCCCCAGGTTTTGACCTGGTCGCCCTTGGCGCAGAAGTTCTTGGCAGGGGTGCCGGTGCCGGCCTTGCAGTAGTAGCCGCTGGGACACGCGGCGGTGGGGCTCACGTCGTTCTCGCACAGCAGGCGACACTTGGTCTCGCCCTGGTCCGCGATGCACTCGTTGTCTTTGAGGCAAGCCTTGGAGTCACACCCACCCGCGGCCGGCGTCGTGCTCGAGCAGGCCACGCTGAGCGCCAAGCCCAAACCGAGGGCGCTGCCCACGGAAATCCAGAGCAGCGGCAATTTTTCAGCGGAAAGCGAAGAACGAGACTTCATGGAGACCTCTGTGCGAGAAAACGACCGAGCAAAGAGCGAAACCCAAAGGAGCGTGGTGCGTATCCGCAGAAGATGCGGCAGAATTGAGTCCGCGAGCGTTGGTCCTGGCTGCCCAGATTTTGCGGTATGACTTGACGGCCGCGCTGCCCGAACTACGCTCCAGGCTCTAGCACATCCCGCTGAGGTATCCCAATGAGAATGCCGTCGACCACTGCAGCCCTTGCAGCCCCCCTGATGATGATTCTGTCCGCCGCCTGCAGCAGCAGCTTGAGCACCGCGCCGGCGCAAGAGACGGGCCTCGACCGCACCCTCCCGCAGGTAGAGAATCGCGAGACCAACTCCTACGGCGTCCAGTACCCGACGACCGACATCGGAACCGCGGCGCGCAAAGGTAGCGTCGCCGGTCAGCGCATCAAGAACTTCAAGTTCCTTGGCTACGTCAACGGCGACGTCGCCTCGCCGCTCACCACCGTCGCGCTCGTCGACTACTTCGACCCGCAGCAGAAGCTCGGCCCCGCGCCGGTGAAGCTCATCCACATCCAGGCGGCCGGCCGCTGGTGTGTGTACTGCCAGAACGAAGTGAAGGACCTCACGCCCCAGGTCGAGGAGCTCCGCAATCTCGGCATCGTCTGGATCACCACGGTGGCCGAAGGCGGCACGCCGGGGACCGCGTCGAAGCTCGACGACCTCAACAAGTGGATCGCTGCCTACAAGGTTCAGAACACCACGGTGCTCGACCCGGGCAACGCGAACCTCGGCATCTTCTACAAGGCTGCGGCGCTCCCCTGGAACGCCTGGGTCGACGCCCGCTCCATGGAGATCGTCTCCTACCTCGAAGGCTACGGTGGCAACATCCGCAAGGAAGTCGACACCGAGCTCGGCAAGTGGGACGCGCGTCCGGTCAAGGAATGAGCAAGACGACATTCGTCACGGGTTTGAGCGGCGTCCTCACGGTCGCCGCTCTTTCCGTTTCCGTTGCCTGCGGAGGCGAAGCGGCCACCAGCAGCGGTGGGGCGCAGACCGGCGGAACTTCCGGCGGCACGGTGCCCACCACTGCGGGCGGAGCTTCCGCTGCGCAAGACTTCACGGCGCAGGACATCAACGGCAAGACCGTTCACCTCTCCGACTACCTCGGCAAGCAGGCCATCCTGCTGAACTTCTGGGGCACCTTCTGCGAGCCGTGCCTCGCCGAGTTCCCGCACGTGCGTCGCATCTACGCCGCGCACAAGGCCAAGGGGTTCGTGGTGCTGGCCGTCTCGATGGACGGGCCCGACACCATCGCGAACGTGCCTTCGTTCGCCAAGCGCAACAACCTCGACTTCCCGGTGCTGCTCGACGAGGACTCCCACGTCGCGGCCATCTACAACCCGAAGAAGTCGGCGCCCCTCTCCATCCTCATCGACAAGACCGGCAAGGTCGTTCGCACGCACGAGGGCTACAACCCCGGCGACGAAGAGGCGCTCGAGAAAGAAGTCGCCGAGATGGTGAAGTAGCGAGCGTTCGCCTCGGTACTTCGCGCGAGGGAGCCTCCCAAAGGCTCCCTCGCTGCATTTTGTCAGTCCTTCAGGTAGTCGCCGAGCCGGTAGTTGTACTTCAGCTCCGAGGGACCCGTCGCGTTCACGGGGACGATGGGGTCGGGGAAGAAGTCGTGGGCCTCGACGTCCGGCGCCTTCTCGTTCTGCGCCCACTTGCGCGGCTGCCACTCGGGCGCGCCCTCGGCGTCGGCGCAGCAGCGGAACGACCAGAAGTAGTAGAGCTCGTCGGGGGTGTGGCTGTGGCTCGAGGCCCGGCACTGGTTGCGCACGTGGCCCCAGGCGCCGCCCTTGAGCGAAGCCCAGCGCGACTTCTCCTTGGGCTTCTCGTCGTAGATGGTCCACTCGTCGAAGTTGCCGGTGAGGTCGGAGACCCCGAAGTCGCTCTGGCAGGTCTCCTGCGACCCGGAGGGCACGCTGCGATCGAGCCGCGAGAGCTCGAGGAGCCGCAGCCCCATGTCCTTCTCGGCGAACAGGAAGCCGTGCGGACCCTTCTTGGGGGTCAGCCACTGGTTGTCCATGTTGCACTTGTGGTGGTCGCGCTTCCATCCGTAGGGAAACGGCGTGTGCTTGGAGCCTTCGCAGGCGGCGGTCCACTCGCTCTGCCAGCAGAGGCGCTTGTTCTTCGACTTGCAGGTGGCCTGCGCCTCGTACCAGGTGGCGTTCCACACCGGGTGCGCGCCCTGCTTGTTCGGGTACTCGTACTTGTCGATGCAGAACTGCCGGTGCTCCAGGGCCTGGGTGCAGCGCTGGTAGTCTTCCTTGTACTTGTGGCAGATGTGGAGGTTGTTCTTCTCCTCGTACTCTTCTTCCTGACAGTCGCGAATGACCTCGCGGCAGTACATGGTGTCGACGTACGCCATGTCGGAAGGGCAGGGGGCCTTGGGGACGACGGTGCCGGCGTCGCCGGAGAGCTCGACCACGCCGCCGCGGGGAGCCGCGGGCGCGTTGGGATCCACCGGCTCTTCCGCCGGACCTTCACCGGCGTCTGCGCAGGCCACGAGAACGAGGAGCCCGATGCGATACCACTGCATGATCCGATTCCTATACCTGCCCCGAAGAGAGGGCGAACAAACGGCGGAACGCGCGGTTTACTTGACCTCGGCCGGCGCGTTTCCCAGCGCCTTGGTGAGCGGCTTGCCCTCGGCGCTCGGGAGATCGAGCGAGAGCAACTTGGCGATGGTGGGAGCGACGTCGACGATGTCGACCTTGCCCAGGCTCTCGCCGCTGCTGCGAATGCCGTCGCCGGCCAAGATGAGCGAGGCCGCCATGTCGTCGCTTTCGGGGTCGTACCCGTGGGCGCCGAGCTCCTCGGCGGGCGAGACCATGGGCGCGTCGAAGCCCTTGTTGAACATGTAGCCGGGGCGCGCCTCGATGGCGGCGGCGGCACCGGGGAAGCCGCCCCGGGCCTCGAGATCGTGGTCGTAGTACACCCGCCCGACGCCGCTCTTGGGGTCGTGAGCCAGGCCCTGCAGCAAGCCGAGGAGCTTCTCCTTGGTCCGAGCGTCCTTCGGATCACGCATGTAGAATGCACACATGCCGTTGCCGCGCCACATGGCCGCTTCGTAGCTTTCCACCTCGCCCTTCTTGTCGAGCTTCACGAAGCCCGCCTTGCGCAGGGCGACGCCGATGCGGATGCGCTGGTTCGCCTCGGCGAACCCGTGATCGGAGAGGATGACCCAGGTGGTCGGCGTCTTTTCGGCCTCCGCCGCTTCGCGCAGGCGCCCCAGCTGCACGTCGATGGCCTCCAGCGTCTCTCGCGCTTCCTTGGAGCTCGGGCCCTTCTTGTGCGCCACCGTGTCGAGGTCTTCCATGTACGTGAGCAGGAGATCCGGCGCGTGCTTCTTCAGGATGTGCAGCGCCACGTCGGTGCGCTCGCGATCCTGCGTGTGCTCACCGGGTAGGGGAATGCCTTGGGTCGCCAGCTCCTTGGCCAGGGCGGGTGTGGTGAGGAGCGCCAGCAGCTTGTCGTCCTCCGGCACCTCGGCGCGCCAGAACTGCGGAACGTTCCAAGCGATATCGGCGCCGGCGGTGACGGGAAAGTACACGCTTCCCACCACGAGGCCATGGGCCTTGGCGACGTCCCACAGGGTAGGCACGCGAATGTCGCGGGCGTACCAGTTCCAGCCGTCCTTGTTCTTGGCCTTCGGATCGAAGGCGAAGTTGTTGTAGATGCCGTGCGCCGCCGGCCGCACGCCGGTGACCATGGTGACGTGCGCCGGATACGTGAGGCTGGGATACACCGTGCGCATCCCATCGGCGCTCATGCCCTCGGCCAGGAAGCGCCGCAAGTTGGGTATCCGCAAGCCGAGCGCGTCGGCCTTTCGGTAGCTGTCGGGCCGCATGCCGTCGATGGACACCACGATGACCCGACGCTTTCCGTTGGCTGCCGCCGCCTTTGCGGGCGGCGCGGCGCTGCTTGGAACCAGTGCGGTGCACGCCGAAGGGCCGCTCGCCATGGCAGAGAGCGGCGGCTCCGGCGGCACCGAAGCACCGCCACAAGCCGCCGCCACGGAGACGATGAGCACAGCAAAAGCGCGAGTCACCCGAGCGAGCGTATCACGACGCTCAGATGATGCCGGTGAGGACCAGGACCGAGCCGAGCACGGTGGCGGCCGGGAGGACCATCCAGGCGACCTTGTAGAGCTTCTTGATGAGGTCGTCCTTCTTGGCGTCTTCGGCGCGGATCATGGCGGCGCTGAACATGACGTTGAGGAGGAGCAGGAAGTAGCTCAGGTAGAAGAACTTGTCGGCGGTGGTGATGTAGGACACGCCGATCTGCGAGCTGATGGTGTTGTGCGCGGTGGCCACGGCGATGAGCGCGCCGGTGGCGATGCCGAGGCGGTTCGGTGCGGCCTTGACCGCGAGCACCAGCGCCACGAGCGCGATGACCAGCTGGAAAATGACCGCCAAGAAGCCCTTGAGGAAGGACGACATGGGGGGCCGCGTGACGTGCAGCTCGTAGGCCACGCGGGTGAGCTTGCCCTTGGAGTGGGCGTGCTCGTAGGTCTGTTGCTTACCCGTCAGCTCGCCCAGCTGCCAGCCGGTGATCTTGGCCTCCGGGCTCACGCCGGTCTCCTCCGGATCGGCCAGCGGCTTGAACTCCACGCCGTCGGCGGCGTCGCCTTCGTCGCCGATGACGATCTCGAGATCGTGCTTGTCGAAAGGGTAGCGCGAGACGTCGATGGTGGCCTCGTGCTCCACCGTGACCTTGCACTGGCGGAACTTCTTGGGGCCGTCCTCCCACTCGTCGATCTCGTCGACCTTCTTGACGGTGCCCGAGGGGAAGAGCTCCTGGATCTGCGGCACCGCGCACTTTCGCAGCTTGCCCGCGCTGGCCATGGTGAGCTGACCCTCGAACTCCCACATCTCCTTCTGCACGTCGATCTTGTTCACGTTGGTGATGAGGAGGCCGATCTCTTTCACCTCGCCCTTCCGGTCCACCGAAGGGGTGACCGGCTCGTCCTCGGCCGGATCTTCCGCGGCACCGGCGTCGGCGGCGGCCCAAGCGCCGCTGGGCAGCGCGACCGCACCCACCACCACCGCCACGGTCACCCACAACCGCGCCAACCACCCACGCTGCGAACGTTCGATCATAGAGAATGCACCTCCGTACAAACCTTCGAACGTACGTGGCGTGGGTCGGCTGAGGGAAAGTTCGTGGTCCGCGCCGCTCATTTTTTTCGCGCGCGCCGAAGCTCTGGCGCACGCCCACACCGGCCCTGGGCGTATCATCGAGGCTGCGTGAAGCTCGACTATCCGGAACCCACGCTCTTCGCGGTGCCGCTCTTCATCGTCTCGATGCTGGTGGAGTCGCGGTTTCTCGGGCGCGATGCCGCCAAGGAACGGGCGCTCCTGGGCTACGAGCGACGGGACACGGTGGCGAGCCTGGGCCTGGGCATCGGATCCTTGTTCTTCGTGACGCCCATCAACCTGGGCACCTTCGTCATCGCCTCGCTCCTCTGGCCGCTCCGCCTGGCGGACCTGGGCACCGGCCCGCTGGCGTGGGGGGTGGCCCTGGTGGGGTGGGACTTCCTCTTCTATTGGCACCATCGGGCCGAGCACCGGGTGCGCCTCTTGTGGGCGTGCCATGTGAACCACCATTCTTCGGAGCACTTCAACCTCTCGACGGCGCTGCGGCAGCCCTGGACCCCGGTGGCCACCTGGCTCTTCTATCCGCTGCTGGCCCTCGTCGGGGTGGCGCCCTGGATCATCATGTTCGCCGGCGGCCTCAACCTCATCTACCAGTTCTGGGTGCACACGGAGCTGGTGGGGCGCATGCCGCGGTGGTTCGAGGCGGTGCTCAACACGCCTTCGCACCATCGGGTGCACCACGGCTCCAACGCCCTCTACATCGACAAGAACTACGCCGGCATTCTCATCGTGTGGGACCGCCTGTTCGGTACGTTCCAGGTGGAAGAAGAGCGCGTGGTGTTCGGGCTCACCAAGAACATCGAGACCTTCAACCTGTTTCGCATCGCGTTCCACGAATACGTGGATATTGCACGCGACGTGTGGCGGCTGCCAGGTGCCAAGAACAAGCTGCTGGCGGTCTTCGGGCCGCCGGGGGCGGCCTTCCACGAGAGCCCGAAGTGAATCTCGTCATCATCGGGGCCGGTGGCCACGGCGCGGTGTGCGCCGAAGCCGCCGAGGCGGCAGGCCATCGGGTGCTCGGCTTCGTGGACGACGTGCAGCGCGAGGGTACGGTGCTCGGGCATCCGATCTTCGCCGGCTTCGACGCGGTGCCGTCGGAAGTCGAGGCGTACTTCGTGGCCATCGGACAGGGCGAAGCCCGGGCGCGCCACGTCGCCGCGCTGCGTGCGCAGGGCCGGCGCGTGGTCACGTTGGTGCATCCATCGGCGCTGGTGTCGCCTTCGGCGAAGCTCGAAGAGGGCGTGTTCGTGGGGCCGTTCGCGCTGGTGCACACGCGGGCGCACGTGGCGGAGGGCGCCATCGTCAACAGCGGCGCCATCGTGGAGCACGACGCTCGGGTGGGCCGCTTCGCGCTCCTCGCCTCGGGCATCGTCGTGGGCCCGGGGGAGAGCGTGCCGGACTTCGAGGTACGACGCCCCGCAGCCTGGCAGCAATAGTCCGCGCCTATGACCCCCATGGTTTCGTGTGCGGTTCACAGAAGCGTCGGCGCGTCGCAAGTTCTCGGGCGTGGGCAGGGTGCCCCGGAAAGAGGTCTCGATGCGCTCAGGTCTTCTCGCGACAGCTTCGGCGGCGGCCATGGTTTGGGTTTCGGTTCTCTCCGGATGCACCGCGGAGGTGACCGGCTCCGACGAAGCGGTGGTGAGCGGAGAGCTCGAGACCACGGTCATGAAACCGCCACCGGGAAAGTGCGCCGTGGGCGACATCGGCTGCGACGGCATTCCCGACGGTCCGGTGGCCGCGTGCGGCGCCGACAACAATCAGTGCTTCGGTGCGGTCGGCATGAACTGCAGCGGCGACGGCATCGGGATCGTTCCCTCCGAGTCGATCTCCCAGGTTGGTTGTCAGGGCAACACCTGCTGGGTCAATGCCGGAAGTTGGGCGCACGACACGTGCTGCTCGGCGCTACCGACCGGACGCTGGTGCGACGGGATCGCATCGTCCTCGAACGCCGGCTGCGTTGCGCAGTGGGACACGGCCACGCACCGCTATAGCCACAATCTCGGGTGGAAGCGCACGGTCGACAAGTGCGCCGTGAACAACACGGGGACGGTGGTCTTCGCCGACTACTGCGCGCCCGCGGGCACCATCGTCGCCGCGCCCGACGCCATTCGCTGCTGCGGCAGGGCGAGCCGAGGCTTCAACGTGAGCACCGATGCCGCGCGTGCGATCGCTCAGGGCGTGGTGCTCGATGGCTCGTTCCTTCCGGTAGTGTGTACGGGCGGCGTGGTCGCTCCGCCGCCACCGCCGCCACCGCCGCCGCCGGCGTGGACCCCCGAGACCGCACGACGCTGTACGTTGCATACGCAGTGCAGCGCGGGCGAAGCCTGCGTGGTGTACCCGAACATCCCGGGCAAGATCTGCGTCCCGATGTGAGCTAGATCTTCACGCAGCTCTCGCCCTGGAGCTTGCAAAGACCACCCTCGCGGCAGAGATCGGAGGCGGCGCAGTCCTTGTCGCTTCCGACGACGCAGGCGCCGGCCTTGAGGGTGCAAGAGCCGACGCTGCGGCACAGGGTGCTGCCCTCGCAATCGCGGGGATCCTTGGCGCGGCAGCGGCCGCCGATGGCGAAGCACTCACCGCGCTCGCGGCAGCGGACCCGGGTGGCGCAGTCGAGATCGCGCGTGGCCTCGCACACGTTGCTCTTGAGGCCGCAGAGGCCATCGGTGGCGCACAGCTCCGACTCGCGACAGTCGTCGGCCCGGGTCGCCACGCACGCATTGCCCTGCTGGGCGCAGGCGCCCGCGACGCGACACTCGCTTCCGCACTTGTAGGGGCGGCTGCAGCCCACCGAGGCGAAGAGAGCGAGGACGAACGCGATGGCGACGGCGGGACGAGCGGGACGGGACTGCGACATTGCGCGGAGCATACACCCACGCCGCGCACGCCGTGCGGAACCTCGGGAACATCGGTCCCGGGAAGCAGAAACGCCACACCGCGCAGCGCTTGCACCAAGGATTCGGAAGGGCGGGGCGTTCGGCGGTAGCATGCGGCGATGCGTCTTCTTCTGGTGCCGCTCCTCGCGCTTTCCCTTGCTTGTGGTGGAAAGGGACCGGGCCCCGCGTCGCCCGCCGCCGGAGCTTCTTCCGCCGCCGCAGCCACCAAGCCCGAGGGCGCGGAGCAAGAGCTCCTGGCGGGACGCATCAAGGTGCGCTTGCCGGAGGGCGCGAAGGTCTCGGCGCGCCCGCACAGCGTCATGGCGGCGCCCGGCTCGGTGGAGGAGGAGTCGCGGGTCTTGCTGGTGCCGGGCAAGCCCTATGCGCGCTTCGTCATGATCGTCTCCGAGGTCTTCGAGCTGGGGAGCGGCAACGCGGTGGCCGACGCCACCGAGTTCGTACGGGCCGATGCCGAAGAGCGGTATCGCGTGGAGGCGCTCCCGGTGGGCGCCGGGCTCAAGGCCGCGGCCTACGTTCCCGAGGGCCGCGCCGATGGCGAGCACCCATCGCTGGTGCTCGGGGCCCTGGTGGAGGCGGGCGACGCCTCGCTCCTCAGCGTGCAGTTCTACATCCTCCCGGAGATGAAGCCGGAGAGCGCCGCCTGGCGCGCGCAGGCCAAGCAGATCCTCGGCTCCTTCGCCGCGGGGCCGCGCAAGCTCGACCTCTCGGCCGGAGAGACCAAGGTGCCGCTGGGCGACCAGGACCTGGTGCTGGCGCGTCCGGCGGGCTTTTGCCTCACCGCCCAGCCCGGCCCCGACTTCGACGTGTACCACCTGCGCAAGGTGGTGCGGAGCGGCGCGCCGCCCACCACCATCGGCGTGTACGTCGGCGGGCACCCATCGTTCCAGTACCGCCAGGCGGAGCCTCCGGTCGCCAACGTGGGCGCCGTGCCGGGCACGTTTCTCGGCCAAGCAACGTCGTTCTCCGAGTGGCAGCCGTTTCCCAACCTGCAGCGCCGGGAGGCCATCGTGAAGGTGGGCGATCACGACTTCGTCCACGTCTTCGCCACCGCCGCGCCCGCGGCGATGCCCGAGGTCATGACCGCGGTGACGAGTATGAAGCTCGTGAAGCGCGACGCTCCAGCGAAGTAGCCGCAAAAAGAAAACGGGCCGCGCTGCTGCGCGACCCGCTTTCGCACCGGTGGAGACGACCGAGCTCAGGCCTTGGCGAGGAGCTGGCGCAGCACGTAGAGCAGGATGCCGCCGTGCTTGTAGTACTGGATCTCCTGCGGGGTATCGATGCGGCAGCGGACCTTGAACTCCTTGGTCTGGCCGTCCTTGGTGGCCTTCACGGTGAGCGTGCGCCCGCCGCTGAAGCCGGAGTCGATGGCTTCCGGAACGCCCACCACCTCGAACACCTCTTCGCCGGTGAGACCCAGCGTGGCGGTGCTCTCGCCCTTGGCGTACTCCAGCGGGAGAATGCCCATGCCCACCAGGTTCGAGCGGTGGATGCGCTCGAAGCTCTCGGCGATGACGGCGCGCACGCCGAGCAGC
>JABFRG010000070.1 GCA_013141295.1 Polyangiaceae bacterium | reverse complement strand
ACCTGGGACGGCGCCGACCACTTGTATGTAGTTTACACTATTGTCGGTGGCGGGACGGCCTTCGATACCGCCGCCAAGGGCGGGTGGGTGACTTCCTACGGTGACGGCGGGGCGTCTTCAAAGGTGGCAGTGATCGGCGCGCTCGATCCCAAGACCGGCGTGTTGACGCGAGCCACCTTCGTTCCCTCCAAGAAGACCGGAAACAAGACGAACACCCTGGTCCCCGCCGACGCCATTCACGTGCTCTCCGACGGGAGCCTGGAATTCTTCGGAGCGCCGGCCTGGTGCACGCTCAATCCCGACAAGTCCATCATGTGCGACGCCAGCACCACCCCCTCGAAGGACTATCCCAAGGAGTACCGCGCCCGCTTCTCTCCCGATCTCTCGGCGATGACCTGCGCCTCGGCCACCGGCGTGAGCATCGTCAAACAGCCTTGTCCGTAGCTCGGGGTGGGCTGGTTGCCGGGAACAACGTCCACCACCCAGAGAAGCCACGCTTCTCACTGTCCACCAAACCCACGCGAACGGCGCCCGCAGCGAGCGGCACACACTGTGCGTTGGCAAGGGTCATGAAGACCTCGTCGCCGCTCGCTCGCCTCGCCCCTGCCCTCTTCGTTGCCCTGTCGCTCGGGTGCGCCTCGGACCCCGAGAGTCTCGAGAGCGAGGACGACCTCTCCTCCGTCGGCCCCGCCGCGAACCTCCAGTGGACCGCCTACCTGCGCGAGACCAGTGCCGCGAAGCTGCAGCCGGGATGCGTTCCCTTCGCCGTGGCTCCGGCGCCGGCGGTACCGTACAAAGGCACCGCCTTGTTGTTGCATGGCTTCTCGGCATGCCCGCAGCAGTACGTGGAAGTCGCGCGTCGGCTGAGCGGCGAAGGGTACGCGGTGCTGGTGCCTCTGATGCCTGGTCACGGGCGCGCCTATACGACGGCGGCAGGTGCCGCGACCGACGTGACCGACCAGGTCGTCGGCGACGACAAGTTTCGCGACTACGGCGCGTTCGCCAAGCGGATGGCGGGCATCGTCGCCGCGGCAGCGCCGGGCCGGCACGTGGTCATGGGTCTCTCGGTGGGCGGCGCCGTGGCGGCCAGCGCGGCAATCCAGTCACCCGGAACGTTCTCGCGGGTGCTCCTGATGAATACGTTCTTCGATATTGCCAGCGAATTTGCCGCGCTCCTCACCCCGGTGTTGAGCGATATCGCACCTTCGTATCCGTACAGCTGGGGACCCAAGTGCGAAGAGCAGCGCAAGCTCGGTCGTGCGGGATTCTGCCAGTTCCGCATCACGAACCTGCGAGCGGTCCAGCACTTCGGTCAGGAGACGCTGGCGAACGTGAGCAAGATCGGCGGCTCGGTGCAAGTGGTGGGCGTGGAAGGCGATCCCGCGGCGAGCACCCGCGCCATCGCGCAAGCTGCGGCCAACATTCCCCGCAGCTCCGCGTGCTTCTACGAGAAGGGGGTCCCTCACGCGCTCTTCTCCCGCCAGGACAACCCGGGTGTCGACATGTACTGGCTGTCGAGCGCTCTCGACCAGACGGTTGGCTTCCTCACCAAGGGCAAGGCCTTCGACTCCGGTGCGGTCAGCGCCGTCGCGCCCTACCGTCGCTGCAGCGCCCGGTAGGTCGGTGCGCTTGATTTGTTAGGAGTCCGAAGCTACGGTAGCTTTACGATGGCTCGCGCTTCCCTCCCGGTGTTCGACGGCCTCTCCACCGCGCTCGACGCGCGCATCGCCCAGGCGCTCCACAAGCTCTCGCTGGTGCAGAAGCACGCCTCGTGGAAGAGCGCCGCCGAGGCGGGCCTGTCGCCGACGCAGGGGCAGATCCTCACGGCGCTGGTGCAAGAAGGGGCGCTCACCGGCAGCGAGCTCGGCACGCGGCTCGGCGTGTCGCTCCCCACCGTCAGCGACTCGGTGCGCGTGCTCGCGGAGAAGGGTCTGGTGTCGAAGAAGCCCGATCCCCGGCACCCGCGAGCCAGCCTGGTGGAGCTCACCGCCGCCGGGCGCAAGCAGGCGCAGAACGCCCGCACCTGGCCCGACTACCTGGCGAGCGCGGTGGGAACGCTCACGCCCGAGGAGCAGGAGGTCTTCAACCGGGGGCTGCTGAAGATGATCCACGCGCTGCAGGAGAGCGGCGACATTCCCACCCAGCAGATGTGCGTATCCTGCACGCACTTCCGACCCAACGCGCATCGCGGCCCGCTCCCCCACCACTGCACGCTGGTCGACGCCCCCATGGCCGACCGGCACCTGCGCCTCGAGTGCCGGGAGCACGAGGAGGCCACACCGGAGGCCGGGGCAGCCATTTGGGGCCGGTTCAGCGGGGCCTGAAACCGCCGAAAAGGCGACCCCCTGGGTGCGGCGTGGTACCCTGGTTTCGATGCGGTATGCACGTATTTGGGCGCTCGCGGGACTCGGCGTTTCGGTCACTTCGGTCGCGGCCGGGGGCTGCAAGAGCAAGGAAACCACCGGAGGGCAGACGCAGACCCAGGCCGCGGAGAGCCTTCCGAGCGTCCACACGCCGGCGTCGCTGGGCGGAGACGGCGGCGCACTGGCACCTGGGGAGGCTCGCGCCTCCGGCGCGACGGACCAGGCCTGTGAGCCGCTTACCGAGGCGCAGCTCACGCTGGAGCCGTACGACAAGACGGTGGCCGGAGACGTGGAGAACCCGCCGGTGCTGGACGAGAAGGCATCGCTCGCGCCCCTCTACGAGCACCTGGCGGCGCTGGCCCGGAAGCGAACGCAGCGGCACGTGCGCCTGGGCTTCTACGGCGACTCCAACATGACCATGGACTTCATCTCCGGCGGCATGCGGCGCTTTCTCCAGAAGAAGTTCGGCGACGGCGGCCACGGCTTCGTGGCTCTGGCCCGCCCCTGGGGCTGGTACCGACACATGGACGTTCGGCACGACGTGGCGGAGAGCTCGTGGTCGCACTTCGCCACCTCGACCCACCCCACCTGGGACGGCCAGTACGGCCTCTCCAACATCTGCGCCGAGAGCAAGACGCCCGGCGCCTGGAGCTGGGTAGAGACCGCCAAGGACGACGCGCCGATCGGGCAAAAGGCCTCGTCGATCGATGTGTATTACATGAAACGCCCGGTGGCCGGCGCCTTCGAGATCAAGGTCGACGGCAAGGTGGTGAAGGAGGTCGACGCCAAGGCCGAGACCATCGAATCGGCCTTCGAGCACCTCGACGTGCCCGACGGACCGCACAAACTGGCCATCGCGGTCACCAAGGGCCGTGTGCGCATGCTGGGCGCCACGCTGGAGCGCACCGAGCCCAGCGTCATCGTCGACTCCTTCGGCGTGGGCTCGCTGAACTTCGACCAGTTCAACCGGGTGAGCGCCGAGTCGCGCGACCCTATGCTCAAGCGCCGCGGCTACGATCTGGTGATGTTCATGCTGGGCACCAACGTGTTCGCCACCGAGGAGAAGACGGTGAAGGACGTGGAGCTCATCGTGAAGTGGTATCGCGCGGCGCTGCCCGACGTGCCGCTGCTGTTCTTGAGCCCGCCCGACCAGGACGAAGGCAAGGGCAAGCCCGCCCGGTCGGCGCGCCACGTGATCAAGATGGGCGCGCTGGTGAAGCGCATCGCCGAGGCCAACGGCGTGGGCTTCTGGGACTTTCGCGGCGCCATGGGCGGCGACGACTCCATGGGCAAGTTCTCCAAGGCCGGATATGCAGACTGGGACTTCACCCACTTTCGCGAGAAGGGCGGTCAGCTCATGGGGGAGCGCCTGAGCCACGCGCTCTTCGCCGGCTTGCGGGACTACGCCAAGAAGAACCCGCGAGCCGGCTGCAAAGAGAAGTAGCTCAGCGCGCGAGCGACGCTGCGAGCTTGTCGAAGAGCGCGTGGGTGCCAGCCTCACGCTGGGCCGGCGTGTCTTTGCCATCGAGGTACGCGCCCTGCTCGGTGACGACCATGCGGGTTCCCTCGGACGTCGCGGTGAGCTCGATGGTGGCGACGGAGACCGATATGCGTGCATTGTTCATGTACATCTCGTAGGCGTACACGATGCGTTTTTCCGGCACGATATCGTAGTAGGTACAGTCGAAGCCGAACTCGAGGCCGTCCGGCGAGCGGCCGCTGGAGTGCTCCTTGCCACCCACCCGAAAATCCATGGAGCGCCCGATGGGGGTCCAGTCCGGCGGGCCCTCGAACCACTTTGCTTTGGCCACCGGGTCGGAGAAGGCGGCGAATACTCGCGCGGGCGAGGCGGGAAAGGTGCGGTCGACGACGAACGTGGCGTGATGTGCGGATCGAATAGTCATGGTTTCCTCGGTTTCTTCTTTTCGGGTTCCTGGGCGGCACCTCTGCCACCAGCCTGGAGAGCCTCAAGTACTACGTGAAGAGCATCGTCATCTGCGAGGACATGGAGACCACCGGGACCGGCATCAATCCCCGCAGCGGCTGCCTCACCATCTACAGCGTGCCGGAAGACGCCTACGATCCGCGCTACGCCGACTTCACCCACCTGGCCGATGCCGCACGGCGCAGCGACGCCGGGTTCATCGATCTCATGGACGCCGCATCCCGCGCGCGCATGACCAAAAGCACGCCGCTCTCGGCGGAGCACGTGCACGGCTACAACTACGGCGCCATCTACTGGAACCTGCCGGTGAAGGTGAGGCCAGCATTCCCATGGGCGACGGCAGCACCTTCTACACGCACGACGGCCCCACGGTGCGCACCGAGCTCGGCACGGACCACTACGTGAGCTATCCCACGGTCACGCCCACGGCGCTCACGTCGGGGCCCGCCGAGGAAGCGGTGATCCTCCACCCCAACGGCGGCACCTGGTTCAAGTTCCAGGCGCCCCTGGTGGTGACCCAGCGCGACGTCGACGACCGCGTGAGCTACGTGCTCGACCTCACGTTCAACCCCGAGGGTCTGGTGAAGGGCGCTACCTTCGGCGGACCGCCGCCGAGCATCTCCGAGGGAGGCGCCCAGCAGCGCACCATCGCGGTGCCCATGCTCGATCTCACCCCGGTGCCGCACCGGGCCAGCGAGACGGCGGTGAAGGAGACGTACGTCGCCAACGTGCGCGCGGGCGACGACGACTTCGACGTGCGGCTCGAGCTGTACTCGGTGAAGGAAGACCCCAATCACACCATCTACGGCGTCTCCGCCCGGACCCTGATGAACGCGCGCAGCCACGGCGTGGTGAGCGACTTTCAGAAGATCGCGTTCATCGACCAGACCGCCGGCGTCCTCGATTTCCAGGCCTACGACCGGTCGCCCGCGCTCTCGGGCTTCGCGGGCACGCCGTGGGCGACACCACCACCGCGCGCATTCGTTGCGCCCACTACGGCGACCCCGCAGGGAACACCGCGGGAGCGCTGTTTGCCGGGTGCGGCGCCGAGGGCAACGTGCAGGTCACGTTCCAGCTCGACAGTATGACCGAGCTTTGATCGGAACTTCGAGTGCGGTAGTCTGATTCGTGAAGGGGAAGGTCGGGAGCGACCACGAAGGCTATGGGAGCGTGGTGTCGAGTGCATAATGCACGTTCATGGCGGAAACCGGTCGACGTCCAGGCGGGGCACTAGAACGTGCGCGCGGTTCGCAGCACCCTCCTCTGCTTCGGTTTGCAGGAGCTGCGCGCTCGCAATCGCATCGAAGACTATCGGCGGGCGCTTCCGGTGTGGGCGCACGAGACCGTCTTCCAGGCAGTCGCCGGGGTATGGCTACCGATCGAGTTGGTGATGGCGCACTTCGGCGCCTGCGAGAGCCTCGGCATGTCGGCGCAGGAGTGCTTCGACATCGGCGGCGCATCGGGGCGAAGGCTCAGCGCCTCCAGTCTGGGTGCGCTCGCGCGGATGGCCACCCAGGTGGGCGCGAGCCCCTCCACGGTGCTGGCGGTGTACCATCGGCTCTGGTCACGGGTCTTCGACGGCGGCGTGGTGGACATCACCACCGTTGGACCCAAGGAGGCGATCATCGCCTATCGCGACCTCCCCTTCGCGAAGTTCGCCTACTGCCAGCACACCCTCCGCGGCGCCAACGACAGCGCGTTTCGCCTGGTGGCAAAGACGTTGTATCTGCGGGCGCTCCCCGGCAACACCGACGATAGCTTCGCCCTACGCCTCTCCTGGGCGTGAGCCGAGCTGGGTAAGCGCGCGACAAGAGGGACACACGCAGAGGCCGATGCGCTCCGGACACGCCCAGGCCTCCGCGCAACGCGTGCACTGGCGCCAGCCGTCGCTCACCTCATGCGCGGCGATGGCCGGTCCCGCGGTGGACGCATCGCCGAGCGCGGTGCTTGCCCACGTGCCGTCGCTGCAGAATCCGGTGAGCTCCACCGAGTGGCCACAGTCGCACCATGCGTCGAACACAAATGCATCCGGCAGTCGGTAGTCCGTTAGCTCCGAGGGGGTAGGAGGGTCTCCCTCGAAGCCCACCGGGTGCATCGAGCCCTGTCGCCAGCGTAAGAAGGCGCAGGGGCCATCCTTGCCCTGGAAGTAGTCGAGCCTCGCGCCGCAGCCGGGACAGTCGATGGCCGGCACCGGCTCGTAGTGATCGTACAGGCCCATCGGCGTGTTACTTGGGGCAGCGGTCGAGGCGGTCGCTCTCGGCGGCGATGGCTTTTCGGAGCGCTTCCCATATCTCGTCGGTGCGCTTCTGATCCGGGTGCGCCATGAAGATGGTGGCGTGCGCGGTACCGATCTTCAGCGACGGGCGCATCAGGCGGCCGATGTACATCTCGGGCGTCACGGAGATGGAGATGAAGAATTCGCTCGTCTCGGTGGTGCCTCCCGCGGGGTGACGATCGGGCGGGGGCGGGTCGTGACGGAGCAAGTCGGGATTGCCGCGACGAATTTGGTAGCCGAGCTTGTCTGGACCGAAGCCCTGGTCGGCCGCCCGGATGGCCTCCTTGTCGAGGCCCTTGAATTCGGGAAACGAAGGAGCGATCGCAGCCAGCACGACACCCACGCGCGTGGCGATGAACTTCATCTGCTCGTTGCGGGAGCCGGTAGGACACCCAACGGCCACCTCGACCGGGCCCACCGCACCGGCGCCCGAGGGAGCTGGACCGCCGCCCGCGTTTCGATCCGGCTCGATGCCACCGGCCGGCGCCCGCGACGTGTTCGTGCATCCTACAAGCAAAAGGAGCGATGCCACCCGAAGGGTCGTTGCGCGCATCTGCGGAGGATAGCGCCTACACCGGCCCGGGACATCCAATCTTCGTCCAGGACAGGCCCATTCGGCGGGCCGCCCCGAGAAACGCGCGCGGCACGGGGCGTGCTCGTGCCCGCCCGTGGATTTCGCGGTGGTCCTGGGAGTGGCGGCGGTAGCCGGAGGCGCGTGGCCCACGGCGCCGCTGGCCGTCTCCCTGTGCGCGGTGACGCTGCTGGTGCTGCTGCGTCGCCACCTGCGTCGAAGCTGGGTCGCGGTGGCCGCCGCACTCTTCGTGCTCGGCGCCGTACGTGGTCGAGCAAAGGTGCACGGGTGGGAAGCGGCGCGAAGCGAGGTGCTGGCGCGCTCCCAGGGTCCCGTGCGATGCGCCGGCGAGGTCGACGTGACCATGGCCACCACCCGGCTCGGCGCCGGCGTGCGCTGGGCCGGGCACGGCGATGGGCTGGTTTGCGAAGGCGAGGATGGTCCGTGGTCCGGTGAAGTGCTCATTTACGATGTGCTCGAGGCCGACTACCGCCGCGGGGATCGGGTCGAGATGGTGGCGCAGCTGGCGCCGCCGGAGCTCTTCCATCAGCTGGATCTGCCGGATCCGCGTCCCTCGGCAGCCCGTCGGCGGGCAGTGCGATCCGGTGGGGCCCTCATGAGCCTGCCGGTGCGCCGCGGCCATGGTCCCCTGGCCTGGATCGACGCCGCCCGGGCCCAGGTGCGTGGCCGCATCGACGTCACCTTCGCGGCCGAAACAGCGCCACTCGCGCGCGCCCTGATGCTCGGAGAAATGGACGTCGGCAAGGAGGACGCCGACGCCTTTCGCGACAGCGGTCTCTCGCACCTCCTGGCGGTCTCGGGCATGCACCTGGTGCTGGTGGTGGCGACGCTGGTGAAAGGCCTCCGGGCGCTGCTGGTGCGATGGCCGCGACTCGCCGCGCGCTTCGACGTGGGACGGCTCGCGGCGCTGGTGGGCATTCCCCTGGCCTGGGTCTACGCGGATTTTGCCGGCGGGAGCGGCTCGGCGGTGCGCGCTGCGTGGATGATGACCGCCAGTTACGCGGCCACCGCTGCGGGGAGGGCTTCCACCGCGCCGCGGGCGCTGGGCCTTTCGCTGCTGGCCATGGCGCTCTGCGATCCGCTGGCGGCGTTCGATGTATCCTTCATGCTTTCCGCCGGCGCCACCGCGGGGCTGGTGCTCTTCTCGCGACCCATTGCCGCGGCCATCTCCCGGCGACTTCCGAAGCGGCTCTCCTTCGTGGGCGAGAGCCTGGGCGCCTCGCTGGGGGCCACGGTCCCGTGCGCGCCGCTCCTCGTCTCCATGTCGCCGGACCTTCCGCTCCTGGCCAGCGTGGTGAATCTGGTGGCGGTGCCCATCGGCGAGGTGGCGGCCCTGCCCCTCTGCCTCGTGCACGGCCTGGTCGGTGCAGTGGGCTTCGCGCCTGCGGTGGAGGCCGGCTCCGCACGGCTCGCCGACGGTGCACTTCGGGCGGTGCGCTTTCTTGCGCGCGGTGGGGCCGCACTTCCGGCGCTGACGGTGCCGCCGCCCACCACGGCGCAGCTCTGCATCCTGGCGATCGCCTTCGCGCTCGGTGCCGCACAGCAGGTCGCGTGGCGTCGCGTGGTGTGGATCGGCTCGCTCGCCCTGGGGTTGGCCGAGGGCGCCGCGCGCCTGCCTTCGGGCAAGCTGGAGGCGACGTTCTTCGACGTGGGTCAGGGCGATTCAGCGCTCCTGGTGCTGCCGAACGGCGAAGCGATCCTGGTGGACGGCGGCGGCATGGTGGGGAGCCCGGTGGACCTCGGAGAGCGCGTGGTGGCGCCGGTGCTCCGAGCCAAGCGCATCGCGCGCCTCTCGGTGGTGGTGCTCTCGCATCCGCATCCGGACCACTTCGGGGGCCTGGTGCACGGGCTCGATCGCGTGCGCGTGGGGCAGGTCTGGGACAGCGGTCAGGGCGAGCTACAAGCTGCGGGAGGCGGCTACGCGGCGTTCCTGTCGACGCAGCGGCAGCGCGGTACCACCGTACTGCGGCCAGCACTCTTGTGCGGAATACACGCATTTGGCGACGTACGAATCGAGGTCCTCGCGCCCTGTCCGGACATCACGCCCGATCGCGGCGCCAACGACAACTCCGTGGTGCTGCGGGTGCGCTACCGCAGCACCTCGCTCCTCTTCGTGGGCGACGCCGAGCACGAGGAAGAGGCCGATCTGCTCTCCGGGGGTCGGGATCTCTCGGCGAACCTGCTCAAGGTGGGGCACCACGGGAGCCGCACCTCCACCAGCCCGGCCCTTCTCGCAGCCGTGCGTCCGAGCGTGGCGGTCATCTCCTGCGGCGTGCGCAACCGCTTCGGGCACCCGCATCCGAACACCCTCGCCAGCTTGCGGGTTCCGCCCGATCTGCTCGTCGAGCGCACCGACCGTCACGGCGCCATTCGCGCCACCAGCGACGGTCACACCCTGCGCATCGAGGAAGCACGGTAAGCTACGTCTGCGGCGGGGACTTCCTGAGCCGCGCGAGCTCCTCGCGCAGCTGCGCGTTCTCGGCCTCGACGCTTTCTCGACGCGCGGTCTCCTCCTCGCGGCGCTTGGTCTCTTGCTCCACTCGGAGCTGAACTTCGTCGAGCATTTCCTCCAGGCGGGCAATCAGCTCTTCGCTCTCGAGAAGCAGCGCAGTCCCGGCGAAGAAGCGCAGGCGGTCCTTCTCCACCTGCACGTCGAGGCCGAGCACCGCCGACGGATACACCCCGTGCTGGGGAACGATGGGAGCGTAGGCGGTGGCGCCGGCGGCGAGCCGATATGCGCTCAGTCGTCCCTTGGCGCGGTCGTACAAGAAGTATTCGGGAATGCCCAGGCGAGCGTAGCGGGCGACGTTCAGCTCGGCGTCCTTCTTGCGGTCGCCGCCGACGTGCACCTCGAGCACCCAGTCAAGACCCTTGCCTTCTTTGCTCACGACCCATCGGTCTCGCTCCTCGTCGCCTACGTCGAAGGCGACCAGGAGATCCGGGGCAAAACGCGGCTCGTTCGGGTAGTACACCGGGAGCTCGGCCGCGACGTATACGCGACGCCGCTGCCGCGCGAAGTAGCCTCGCAAGGCGCCGAGGGCGCGCGTCTTGGCGCGAAAATGGCGGTCGCCTTCGGGCGGCGACATCTCGGCGTCGGTGACCTCACCCGGAAGCATCCCCAGGACTTCGTCCCGCTCGGACTCCGTGAGGGCATCCCACTCCGCCTGGGTGGGCGCCAGCGGGAACCCTGCGGATGTTCTGCGAACCGGGAGCACCCATCAAGGGTGCCGGGACCGGGCGATGGCGTCAAGGCGCACGGCGCCCTGCGCAGGGACGGCGCAATTGACCTACAGTGCGGACCGTGACCCGCGTTGGTATTCTGGACCACTTCGAAGCGGCGAGCGCGGTGCTCGCCTCGGTGCGCGACGTCGTTCACGAGCGGGCGGTGGGCCGAGAGCAGCCCCGATGGTGCGAGGAGCGCGGGTGGACGACGTTCCTCCGCGACATGCCGGATGTCGAGGTGCTCCGTGCCGAGCGTGACGGGCTCGGTGCGCTCCTCGAGACGATGCGCGATGCGCCGGCCTCGCTCACCGCGCTCGCACGAGGTGTCGCGCGCATCGTGGACCTGCC
>JABFRG010001237.1 GCA_013141295.1 Polyangiaceae bacterium | reverse complement strand
GCACCCAGCGCGGCCTTCGAGAGCCACGTTTCGTAGAACCAGAGCCCGGCCGGGCCCAGGATGACCAGCCCCAGGATGGCGAGCGCGACCTTCGACGACTTGCGGTCGTCGCGCTGCGGCGGCGCGGCCGGGCGCGAACCCAACGGCAGCCCGGCGAAGAGCGGCTTCAGGACGTCGTTCTCCAGCGACGCGAGCAGGGCGCGCACCTGCTCGGCGCGGCGCTCGGCGTAGCGTGAGGCTTCGCCGTCGGCGGCCTCGGTGCTCTCCAGCACCACGCGCTCGTCGTCCCAGGCGAGCTCCAGCGGGCCGAACACCTCGGAGAGCGCGCCGGCGACGCGAATGGCCAGTACGTCGTCGTTGCCCAGCACCGTGAGATCGGCGAGCGCAGCCTCCGTCGTGCGACCGAAGGTAACGCGGACCTCGGCCTTCGACTCCTGGAGGCGTACCACGAAGGCGGTGGGCTCCCGCTCCACCTCCAGGCCGGCCGGCTCGATGAGCGACGCCGCGATGCGCGCGATGGGGACCGGCGCCGGCGGCTCGCGCTCCACCGCGGGCGTGGTCGGACCCTTCCCGCGGTAGGCGGTGGCCGAGCCGGCGCGCACCGTGCGGAGCCGGAACTCCATGGGCATCGCCGTTTCGTTCGCCGTTTCGCTCACCGCGTGAACTGTACTACGGGCGGAGGTTCCGCGCGCTCACTTCCCCTTGCAGGCGCCGCTGCACGGGTGCACCACGCGGCCCTCCTTGAAGAACGTGTCCATCTGGGTCAGCGCTTCTGGCTGCGTGCGCACCGAGCCGTGGACCTGGTTCTCCGGCAGCGTGCCCTTGGCGTAGGGCCGCAGATCGATGCCGAAATCCCAGTAGGTGGCCGCCGAGGCACCGGTGCTCTCCGGCTCGATGCCGTAGATGCCCTCGATCTTCGGCCCCGTGTAGCCGAGCTTCAAACGACGGATGTGCGCGAAGCTGCCGACGTTGGGGACCTGCGAGTCGCCCAGCCCCTCTTGCAGCAAGACCCTGCGCCCACCGGGATCGCCCGGCAGCGGTTTGTCCAGCAGGTAGGGCGCGTAGCTGTTGGGGTCGATGCGGTCGAGGGGCCGCGCCAGCAGTGCGATGGCCAGCTGCAGCGCCAGGGGGTCCTGGAAGGCGCGATCGAGGAGGTTGTAGAATGCATCGAAGGGGCGGGCGCGCGGCATCATGATGGTGAAGCCCTGGCCGCCCACGTTGAGCACCGCCCGCTGCAGATCGGGGTTGAGCGCGACCATGGTGGCGCCCAGGATGTGCCCCTGGCTGATGCCGAGGTACCCGAGCTGCTCGGGGTCGAAGAGGCCTTCGCCGGCGTTGCTCTTGCCGTCCTTCTCGTGCACGGCGTCGCCGCTACGTCGGAAGGCGTCGAGCTTGCCCAGCGGGCCGCGGGCGGCGCGGGTGAGCACCAGCCAGTTGGCCATGGCCTGGTGTACGCGATCGCCGAAACGAGGCGCGTCGGCGGTCTTCCCCAGGATGTCGCCGGCCACGCGGATGCCATCGTCGGTGGACATGCCAACCCAGGTGGTGCCGATCATCACCGCGCCGATTCCGTCGGCGACCCGCAGCGTGTCGCCGTAGCCCACCTCGTCGCTCTTGCCGAAGAAGCCGTGGCCATAGGCCACCGGGCGCCCGGGACCGAAGGCTGCCGCCACCGAGCGCGGAATCGAGACCTGAAAGTCGGCGTCCACCTCGCCGTTCTGCGCGACGTCGCCCTTGGCGTCGCGAAACAGGCGCGCCCCGAGCTCGGTGCTCACCATGAAATGCGGGGCCTTGAAGGAGCCCTTCACCACCTTCCAACCGGGCGCGTCCACGTCGCGCACGCTCTCCACCACCGGCGCGGGCTCGTGCGTTGTGAGCCACGCCAACGTGAGCTCGCGCACCCGGAGCATGTCGCGCGTCACGTCCTCGTCGCTGCCGGTGGTGAAGTCCCAGGCGAGCTGCAGCGAGGCGCGGTCCACGCCGGCCTTGGTGAGCGGTGCGAAGACTTCGCTCTCGTAGCGCGTGCGCAGCGTCGTGAGCGCCGGATCGCTCCCGACCTTGTCGCGCATCCGGCGAAACCCCTCGGGCGTGCGGGTGAGGACGCCGCCCGGATCGTGAAAATCACGGAACGCGACGATGTAGCGGGTCTTGGGCTCGAGCGTCGGCACAGGCCGCACCGTCACCGGAGAGAGGCCCTTGTCTTCGCTGAGGGGGCCCATATCCGTGTAGTGTGCAATGAGCTCGCCGGTGTCGGCGCGCAGCAAGATGGTGTGCCCGTCCTTGCTCTTGCTCCGGGCCGGGTCGTCCATCACGCCGTACACCCCGTCGGCGGAGAGCGCGCCGAAGAGTGCGCCGACGATGCTGGGAACCGTCGAGAAGCCGTCGGATACGAACGTCTCGGTCATATCCGCCGAGAGGTCCTTGCTGTTCTTGAGCTCGCCGGCGCCCTGGAGGTCCACGCGAAATCCGGTGGCCCGGGTGGCGTCGGCCACGCGGAAGAAGTCCGAGGGGTAGGGCGCGGTGCACTCTCCGCCGCCGTAGAGCGGCTGGCACCCGGCCACCACCACGAGCGGTGTGTCGCTGGCGGAGCTGGAGCAGCCCGGGGCAGTGGCGGAGGCGATGGCGGCTGCGAGGCAGAGAGGGGCGAAGGCGCGCATGCGGCGAAGCATGCCGCGGCTCCGGCTCCATTGCGAGCATCTCCGTCGCTTCCGGCGGCGAGGGCGACACTCGAGCCGGCCTCGGTGCCACGAAGTCCCGTCGGGACCACGGCGGATGCTGGTAGATTCGCCGGCCTATGCGCGAGTCTCTTTCCATCGGCGTCGTCGGCTGCGGTACCGCCGGGGCTGCGGCGGCGCTCTTCCTCGCGCGCGCCGGCCATCGGGTCGCGGTGTTCGAGCACGTCGAAGATCCGCGGCCGGTGGGTGCCGGCATCATGCTCCAGCCCACCGGGCAAGACGTGCTGGCGCGACTGGGGCTGCACGACGCGGTGGTGTCGCGCGGCGAGCGCATCGACCGGCTCTCGGTCCAAACCGGCAGCGGCAAGCGCCTCCTCGCGCTCTCCTACGCCGACGTATCACCGCGTTTCTTCGGCGTCGGCCTCCATCGCGGCGTGCTCTTCGGCGCCCTCTTCGACGCCGTGCGAAAGGCCGACCTCTCGCTGCACCTGGGCGTCTCCGGCGAGAACATCCGGCGCGCCGGCAAGCAGCGGATACTCATCGACAAGCAGGGCAACGAGCACGGTCCCTTCGATCTCCTGGTGATCGCCGACGGCGCCAAGTCTCGGTTCCGCGACGACACCAACATCACCCTTCGCGCCGATGCCTACCCCTGGGGTGCTCTCTGGTTCATGGCCGAGGACCCGGACCACCTGTTCAAGGAGGAGCTCTTCCAGGTGGTGGAAGGCACCGGCAAGCTCATCGGGCTCCTTCCCACCGGCCAGTGCCCGCAGGGGCGTCGGCGGGTCAGTGTATTCTACAGTGTTCGCGGTGACGCGGTGGACGCCGTGCGTCGCATGAAGATCGCCGACTTTCGCGCGGAGCTGGTGCGCTACGCGCCGAAGAGCGAGGCCATCGTCGGGCAGATCGAGGACACCGCGCAGCTCCTCTACTCGGGCTACATGGACGTGGTGATGTCGCACTGGCACACCCGGGCGGTGGTGCATCTCGGCGACTCGGCGCACGCCATGAGCCCGCAGCTGGGGCAGGGCGCGAACCTGGCGCTCTACGACGCTTGGGTGCTCGCCGAGTGCGTGGCCACGCAGCCGTCGGTGCCCCAGGCGCTCGAGGCCTACACCCGCGCGCGTCGCGCCCACCTCGGCTACTACCAGCTCGTCACCCGCGGGCTCACGCCGTTCTTCCAGAGTGACCACACGGGCCTCGGTCTGCTCCGCGACCTCTTCATGCCGATCATGAACCGGGTGCCGGCCTTCAACCGCGCCATGGTCATCGGCATGTGCGGCATCGCCGACGGCCACCCGTGGAAGCAACTCCCGGTGACCATGCCGGGGGAGTGACTGTTCAACGAAACGGGTGCGGGGCGGCGACCTCGCCGAAGAGATCGGCGGTCACCGAGGTGGCGAGCTCGGTGAGCTGGGCCAGGTGCGAGGCGGTAGGGCTCGCGCCGGCGAGACGGAAGAACAGATGGGCGTGGTTCATCTGCACCTCCATGGTGCGCCCCGCGAGATAGGTGAGCGTCGCCATCACCTTGGGACGGCGCAGGAGCTCGCGTATACGCGGTTCGGGGAAGCCGGTGACGACGTAGTGATCGTCGAAGGCGGGGTTGCCCACGTGGATGTCCTGGCTGAAGAGCCCTTGCAAGAACGACAGGGTGGCGGTGCGGCGTACCGCGAAGCCGACGTCGATGGCTCGTGGGAAGGCGAGCGTCACCGCCGTCTTCAGCTGGGCCCCGTCGTGCTCCAGGGCGATCTCCAGCGGACGTTGCTTGCCGGTGAGCTTCATGCGCTTGGCGTCGAAGTCGAAGCCGGCCGCATCGGCGAAGCGCTGCCACTCGGCCTGCTGGGCCAACTCTTCGGGCGTTCGGGGAAGCTCTCGCCCGCGTCGCGCCAGCGCCTCCGCGACCTCCACCGCCCGGTCGAGCCAGCTCACGAGTGTGAGGCGCTCCACACGGTTGCCGGGCGCGGCCACCCCGACCGTCGAATCGGTGACCCAGAACTCGGGCAGGCCCTCGAGCCGCATCAGGCCATCGAGCAACGGCTGCACCCGGGCGTCGTGTAGATCGAACAACGCGCGAACCTGCGCCGCGTTCGCTCCGGTCACCCGCAGCGCCCCGTCGATGCGCGGGGAGCCGAGCTCGATGTCGGGCTCCTCGAAGATACGGATCCACCCGTGCCGCCCCACCTGGAGGCCGAGGAACAGCGGCGGATCCACGCGCACCACCGCGCCGGTGTAGGAAACGGCGCTGCTGCCGGAGCCCTCTTCGAAGGTGAGGATCGCCGCCTCGGCACCGGCGTACGCGCCGTAGAGCCAATGCTTGAAATCGATGCCCTGCGAAACGGGAACGCCCAGCGTTCGCTTCAGCTGCCGAAACCCCATGCCGCGGGCGAAGCCGGCAGTGGGCTCGAAGGGCTGCATGCGAAAGGTCTCTGCGACGGCCACCCACTCCGCCGGTCCGGGTCCGAAAAACACATGCCCATGGTAATCGTGCGCTGGCTCTGCGTCATCGCAAAGGCGCGCTCCCCCGAAATGCGCCGCGCGCCCGGAGTGATGCTACCTTGTGAGAGATGACGGCGCGAAGGCGACTTGCGTGGGGCTGTGCTGCGGCGACGATGGCCGCCGCCGCGTGCGCGACCTACACGGCGACCAACGTCGATGCCGGCGTCGTCGATGCATCGACGACGGTCGACCCTCCGGTGGCCGACGCCGGAGCGGTCGACGCTCCGGCGGACGTGGTGGAAGAGGCGCCGGCCATCTGCATCGTGTGTGGAACCGAGTGTTGCTACGCGGGCACCAGCAAGGACTTCTGCCGCACCGGCAACACCTGCGGCAAGTGCTCCGCCACCGCCGGTGCCTGCAAAGCCGACCTCGACTGCTGCGACGCGGGCAAGTGCGCTACCGACCCGGTGGGCGACGCGGGGCTGTGTCGCCCCACGTGCGGTCGCAAGTTCAACCTGTGTCGCAACACGAGTGAGTGCTGTCTCGGCCTACGCTGCGAGCCGAACGGCTCGCTCACGCTCTGCCAGTAGCTACTGGTTGACCTTCTGCTCCACCACCACGTGCGGTGAAGGAGAAGCCGCGTCGGGCTTCTCTTCGGCGGTGACCATCACCTGGAAGCTCGTCTCCGGGACGGTGGCCTCCTCGAGCTTTCCTTCGCGGCTGCCCTCGTCGTAGGCCAGCGCCGCCACGCGGGTCCACGCGGTATCGCTGCTCTTGCGCTGCCACACGAGGTAGGTCTTCGAGCCCTCCTGGATGCGCCCGGGCGGCGCCAGGTGCTCGAGCTTCACGCTGAGGCGGGTGGCGTGCTGCGCCTCCTTCACGTCGGCCACGATGGCGGCGTCGGCTTCCGGGGCGCGCGCGGTGGCCTTGGGCGCGTACTTCAGCGGACCGCCGCAGGCGCAAAGAACGAGAAGCGAAAGGACTACGGACTTCGAAAAATGCATCGGGTCTCTCCTGGCGAGCATCGGCTCGTCCGGAACCGCTAATACACCTTCCGTGCCACCGTGTCGAAAAGACACTCCGGTCTCCGGCGGAGCATCCGCAGCCCCGAAATGGCTGCACAAATCGAGGTCGCGGCGGGCACGTGCGGTCGCGATTCCTCTCGCGTCCGTACGCTTGATGCGTCGACGCTGCAGAGCGAAACTACCTACGCATCACTCCTTGCCGTCGCGGAGCACCGCGGCGAGCTGCGCGCGGGCGTCGACCTGCAGCTCGGCGATCTGCCGGACCAGGGTCTCGGCGGCGGCGTCGGCTTCGGCCATCTGGTTCTGTGCAGCCTCGAGGTCGCGCACGTAGCGAAGCCGTAGCTCGCCCTCGGGCCCGGTGTCCTTGAGCACCCCGAGCTGCTGCCGGCTCCGCTCGATGCGGGTGGCCACCTGGGTCTGATGATCGCGCCAGCTCTGTAGTGTGCGCTCGAGCTCGCGTTCCTGGTCTTGCAGCGCCAGCACCGCGCGCAGCTTCTCGATGGTGCCGTCGTCGAGGAAGCGCTCCGACAGCCACCGGCCCAGGCGGCCTTGGTCCACCTGTTGCCACTGCACCCGCGCCTGCCGCTGCCACCGCGCCTGAACGGTGATCTCGCCCATGCCGCCGGGCGGCGCGGTGATCTTGAACCGGTGAAAGCCTTCGGTCTCCTCGAAGGGCATCGCGAATGCGGTGTTGAGCGTGCGCGTGTGATCGCGGGGCATCTCGATCACCACGTCGACCGGCTCCTGGTGGTCGCTCTCCACGCGGAAGACGTGGTCGGTCTCCTCGCGGAACTCCTCCACCAGCACGCCGCGGACGATCTGAACGCTGGTGAAGACGGTCCGGCTCTGGGCGCGGCCGGTGCAGTGCACCGAGAGGTCCTTGGCGAAGCCGAGGCGCACCTTGGCCTTGCGGGCGCTATAGGGCACCATCGACTCCCCGGCGTACACGTCGCCGTCGTAGATGACCGCCGGGCCTTCCTCGAGGACCACGCCGGTGTCGTTGTCGAAGGTGAGCACCAGGTCGGGGTTGGGCGGCTCGCCGTCGCGCCAGATGCGCTCCTTCTTGGCCGGCGTCTTGGCCAGGAAGAGCGGCACCATGGCGGAGCCTCCGCGCCCGATGGAGACCGGCGCGGCGATGCGGTACTCGAAGAGCTCTCCGCGATCGACACCTTCCGCCTGGGGCGTCACGCTGGCCTCGTAGGAGGCGCCGAAACCGCCCGCCGGGGTGTCGGAGTCCATGGCCATGGGGGCGGCCGCCATGGCGAACATCATGGGCGCGGGCGCTGCGGCGGGGCCCATGCTCGCGCGCCGCGCTTTCTCGAACTTCTTGGGCGCGCTCGCCACCCGGCTCTGCTCCTCCACCACCGTGCGCGCCACGGTCTTGGGGTTGTAGAGATCGATGAGAAAGCTCACCGGTTGCCCGGTGGTGAGGGTGAGCTGGACGCCTTCGATGTCCTCCGCTGCGGGGTTGTGTACGATGCCCCAGCCCATGATGGCGGCCTCGTCGCCGGTGAGGGCCACGCGGTACGACACCCGCCAGGTGGGCGCGGGGATCACGTACGACACGCGCAGCTCCTCGGCGCGACCCTCCACGTGGATGCGCACCGCGCGGTTCTCGCCGGAGGTGGCCGCCCGGCTGCGATCGAGGATGAACGCCACGTCGCTCCGCGATCGCTCTTCGAGGAGCTCCATGCCGGTGATGGTGCGGAGCTGCACGAGCTCGAGCTGCCCGGCGGCGGTGCGCAGCACCACCACGCGCTCCTCGGCGCCGCTTTCGCCGGGAACGCTCTGGTAGCCCAGGAGCTCGCCGCTCTTCGCGGTGCCTCCGGCGGAGAGGGTGATCTTCTGCCCGCGGAGGGCTCCGAGGAGGCCGGAGAGCGCGTCGCCGGGGGCGAAGCCGAGGTTGCGATCGCGCAGCACTTGCTCCGGATCCTCCGGTTTCTCGAAGGCCACCCAGTTCACCTGCGCGTCGCCGCGGACGACCCAGGCCGCGAGCGATTTCAGCACGTCGCTCATCTCTTCGCGCTTGAAGGAAAGCTCGAAGGCGCCGTCCGCCGGGCCGCTCCGCTCGAGGTAGGCGACGCCGTGCTTGAAGAGGACCATCTTGCGAATCCGCGGTTGCTCGCTCATGGGCCGAAGGCTACCGCTCCGGACCGGGATCGTGATAGGGAAGAGGTCGCATGATCGCGTATGCCCTCATTCTCGTAGGCCTCGCTCTCCTCGGCCTCGCGGTGCGTTTTGCCCTCGACCACAAGCGAGCCTGGGAAGCGCGCGCGCTCCTGTTCGTGGTGCTGACGCCGCCCGGGGTGGGCATCGCCGCTTTCGGCGTGCTCAACGCTTGGGTCTCCGCGGTGGTTCCCCCGGAGCCGGTCCACTACACGGTGGCCAACGGCATTCGCTACGACCGCAAGGTGATGGACACGCCGGTCCCGCGTGTGTGGCACGTGGTGAAGGTCGACCTTCGCACGCCCGGCCTGCAGGTGCTGGTGACGCCCGGCGATCCCTCGCGCCTCTTGCCGGTGAACGCCAAGACGCCGTCGGACTTCGCGCGCGAAGTGCAGGCCGACATGGTGATCAACGGCGACGTGTTCGAGCCCAAGCACTCCTTCGACCCTTTCGCGCCGCCGCCGACGCCGGGTGACGCGCTGCGCCCGCTGGGGTTCGCCGCGTCCAAGGGCGTGCCCTACGGCAAGCCGCCCACCGCCGGCGTCACGTCGCCGACGCTCTTCTTCGCCGAGAACAACGTGGCCAACATCGGCACGCCTTCCGGCACCGCCTACAACGCCATCTCCGGCGACTGCATCTTCCTCACCGGCGGCAAGCTCTCCTCCGAAGCCGGCTGCGCCTTGCCGGGCAAGGTCATCGCCCGCAGCGGCGCCGGCCTCGATCGCGATCGGCAAACGCTGATCCTGGTGGTGGTGGACGGCCAGCAGGCCACGCGGAGCCTCGGGGCCACCCTCGAGGACTTCGCCAAGCTCATGGCCGACGAAGGCGCCGACACCGCCATCGAGCTCGACAGCGGCAGCTCGTCTGCGCTCGCAGGGCGCCGCGCCCAGGGCGGCGTCGGGCTCCTCAGCGGGCCGGTGACCGGTGGCGTTCCGGGTCTCGAGAAGCCGGTGGCCAACCACCTCGCCATCATCGGCGAGCAGCGGCTCACTACCGCCTACTGACCGAAGCGCACGCGATCGCCCCGGGCGGGGATGGTCACGTCGTCGAAGCTGGCCTCGCCGAGCTTGCTGCGTAGCGCACCGAGCGCGCCGCTCTCGCCGTGCACCAGCATGACCTTGCGCAGCTCGCCCTGGTCACGACAGCCCTTGGCGAAGCTCACCAGGTCGTCCTGGTCGGCGTGCGCCGAGAACCCGTTCATCACCACCACCTCGGCCCGCAAGTCGCGCTCCACGCCGAAGATCTTCACGCGCTTGCGCCGCTCCACGATGCGCCGGCCCAGCGTGTGCTGCGCCTGGAAGCCCACCAGCATGACCGTGTTCTTCTCGCTCTCGATGCCGGCCTTCAGGTGGTGGAGCACGCGGCCGGCCTCGCACATGCCGCTGGCGGAGATGACGATGGATGGCTCGCCGGACGAAGAGAGGGCCTTGCTGTCTTCCTTCTCCGAGACGTACCGGAGGTCTTCGAAATCGAAGGGTGAGCTGCTGCTCGTGACCAGGGCGCGCGTCTCCTCGTCGTAGCACTCCGGGTGCAGCTTGAAGATGTCGGTGATCTTCACGGTGAGCGGCGAGTCGACGTAGCAAGGCATCTTCGGCATCAGGCCCTTGGCCTGGAGCTTCTTGAGCACGAAGATGACCTCCTGGGCTCGCTCCAGCGAGAACGACGGGATGATCACCTTGCCCCCGCGATCGTAGGTGCGCTTCAGGACCGCGGCGAGCTCGCCCTCCATTTCCTCGATGGGCCGATGCAGGCGATCGCCGTAGGTGCTCTCGCTGATGAGGGTGGTGGCGCCCGGCGGCGTCTCCGGGTCGCGAAGAATGGGCATGTTGCGGCGCCCGAGATCGCCGGTGAAGATGAGGCGCTCGTTCTTCTTCGTGCCCTCCACGTCGAGCACCGTTACGGCGCTACCCAGGACGTGGCCTGCGTCGAGGAAGGTGAGGTGCACGCCCTTCCCCACGTAGATGCGCCGATGGTAGGGCACCGAGACGATGCGCTCGAGGACCCGCACCACGTCGGCCTCGGTGTAGAGCGGCTCCACCGCGTCCATGTCCACCTGGTCGCGCTCGATGACCTTGTTCACGTAGCGGGCGTCGGAGATCTGGATGTTGGCGGCGTCCTCCAGCATGACCGCGCAGAGATCGCGGGTGGCGGGGGTGGCGTAGATGGGCCCATCGAAGCCGTTCTTCACCAGGATCGGCAGTGCGCCCGAGTGGTCGATGTGGGCGTGGGAGAGGATCACCGCGTCGATGGACCGCGCGTCGAGACCCAGATGGGCGTTGAGCTCGAACGACTCCCGGCGGCGCCCCTGGGCGAGCCCGCAGTCGAGGAGCAGCGTGGCGTGGTCGGTGCGGACGATGTGCTTGGAGCCGGTCACGCACTGGGCGGCGCCGACGAACTCGATTTCCATGATCGCGAGGTTGCCTCAGCCTGGCACGCGTTCCAAGAG
>JABFRG010001183.1 GCA_013141295.1 Polyangiaceae bacterium | reverse complement strand
GCGCCGGGCCGGTCGCCGAAGGAAGCGGAGCTTCCGCCGCCTCCACCGGCTTCTCCTGCGCGAGGGCGGAGCCGCTCAGCGCCACCACGGAAAAACACGCCGCAAGGTACGAAAAAGGACGTCGCATGAGCCGAACTCTCGTCGATTCCCGGGCCGCTGTCGATGCACCGTTTCTCGACACCGGAGCCAAACGCTTGATACCGTCGCATTCGTGCGATTCCGTCTCCTCTTCGCTGTTGCGTGCTTCGCGGGCCTCGGCTGTGGCCACCCCGACGAGAACTTCGAGTCCGTCATCCAGGTGGTGCGCCGCGACGTGGTCGAGAAGGACGAAAAAGGCGACGCCATCCAGGTCGACATGGAGATGGAGTGGGATCCATGCCCCGGCGACCAGTTGCAGGTCATCCGCGGCGGCCCCGAGTTCGCCAAGTGCACCGAGAAGTACAAGGTCGGCGACTACCTGCCGGTCAAGGTGAAGCATTTCTGGGACCCCCGCGGAACCTACCGCTGGGACATCTACGAAATGGGCGACTGCAAGCGCGACATCGAAGCCTACGCCGAAGGCAGCTACGAAAAATCCCAGGAGTGCGACGACGAGAAAGCCTACGGCCGCACCGTGGGCTTCAAGTGCAGTCGCCGCCCGTTCCGCAAGCTCGTTTCCATTTGCCCCTGGATGGCCCGCCAATGAAAGCTCGTCACCTCGCCCTCGTGGGCGCGCTCCCCATCTTCGTCTCGTTCGCGTGCCTCGCCGCCTGCGAGCAGCCGAACGCGTCGGGCAAGCCCAAGGACGTCACCACCGTCACGGTGACGCCTCCCTCGAGCACGAATCCGCCGGCGCCTGTTACGACGCCCCCGCCCATGACCTTCCCTCCGGCCGATGCGGCGCCGCCACCGGTGCGCGCCTCGGACGGCGCCAAGGAAGGCGAGATGTGCGGCGGAATAGCCGGGATCATGTGCAAAAACGGCCTCCACTGCGTGATGGTGGGCCCCACCTACCCGGATCAAGCGGGCACCTGTCGGAAGTAGAGACAAGTCCCCAGACAGGTACCCAGAGGCCGGGAAATTCCCTCAGATTCGTCGACAATCCGCCCCGCCTTCGGTAGCGTTTCGCCGATGCCGCGCCCGAGCGCGCGCCTCCTGAGGAGCCCAACGCCGTGAACCCCATTCAAGAAGTCATTCTCATCGTCCAGCGCGAGCTGCGGAAGAACTTCCGCAGTGTCAAAGGCATCGTCCTTTTGATCCTCTCGCTTCTCGGCGGCGGCGCCTTCGCGGTCATCAACGCGATCCTCACGCGCCTCAAGACCCGCGAGATGGGCGACGTTCCGGAAGAGCAATTCCGGATGATTCGCGAGCAGGGGCTCACCAAGTTCTACGACGGCGACGCGGACATGGGGCGCTTCCTCTCGGACTCCCCCGACATCCTCTGGACCGTGTCGCTCATCACCATCTGGCTCACGCCGCTCCTGGTGGCCGTTCTCGGCTACGACGGCGTGTCCGGCGAGGTGCAGCACCGCACCGTGCGCTTCTGGACCGTGCGCAGCCGTCGCACTTCCTACTTCATGGGCAAGTTCTTCGGCCTGTGGCTCACCGTGAGCGGCGTCACGCTGGTCATGCACCTCCTGGTGTGGATCATCTCCACCTTCGGCGGCGTGGCGTCGGCCGGTACCGTGTTCGGCTGGGGCCTCCGCTACTGGATGGTGTCGATCCCCATCGCCGGCGCCTGGTCGGCCATCGCCGTCCTCATCGCCTCGCAGTTCCGCACGCCGATGGTCTCGCTGCTCTCCATCTGCATCGTCTTCTTCGTGCTCTTCTGCCTCAAGCTCACGGGCGTTTGGTTCGAGTCGGTGCCGCTCACCTGCGTGTACCCGGGCACGCTCGATAACTTCTTGCTCAATCCGCAGATGAAGCGCTTTGCCATCGGCCTGGCCATCGCTGCCGGCTTCATCGTGACGGGGGCGGGAGCTGGGTCGGCAATCTTCGCGAAGAGGGACGTTTGATGGAGCCGCAGGAATCGAAGGACGTGAAGTCCGAAGCCAAGCCCGAAGCCTCGCTCGAAGAGACGAAGCCGGAAACGAAGGTCGCGAAGACCGAGGCCAAGAGCGAGCCGCCGCCCCCTTCCTCCTCCAAGAGCGAAGAGAGCCCGGCTTCCACCAACGGAAGCGCCGTCGCCCTCGCCGCCTCTCCGCGCGACGAAGTGAAGAAGAAGAAGGGTGTCGAGTACGCCATTCGCGCCACCAAGGTGGTCAAACGGTTCGGCCCCAAGACCGCGGTCGACGGCGTCACCCTCAAGATCAAGGCCGGCTCGGTGTACGGCCTCATCGGCCCCAACGGCGCCGGCAAGACCACCACGTTCTCGATGCTCGCGGGCTTTCTCGAGCCCACCGAAGGCAGCCTCGAGGTGCTCGGCTTCGCGCCCACGCAGGTCGATTCGCTGCGCTCGCGCATCGGCGTCCTCCCGCAAGACGCGCTGCTCCCCAACTCCGACAAGGTCGGCGAGTTCTTGATTCACATGGCGCGGCTGCAGAACATCCCGGCCGACAAGGCCGAGGCTGCGGTGCGCACGGTGCTCGAAGAGGTCGACGGCAAGGACTGGTGGAACCTTCGCTGCAGCGCCCTCTCCCACGGTATGGCCAAGCGCGTGGCCATCGCCCAGGCGTTCCTCGGTGAGCCCGAGGTGGTGCTCCTCGACGAGCCCACCGCCGGCCTCGACCCCCGCGTGGCCTGGGAAATTCGCCAGGTCATCCGCGCCCGCAAGGGTCGCTGCACCCTGGTCGTCTCCAGCCACAACCTGCAAGAGCTGGAAGAGATCTGCGACGCCGCCGCCATCCTCGATCGCGGTCGCGTGGTCGCCAGCGGGTCCATCAACGAGCTCACCGCTTCGTCCGAAGAGGTCCACGTGGAGCTCGCCTCGGCGCCGGTGGGTCTCGATGCGCTCCGTCAGGTTCCCGGCGTCACCCGCGTGGAGCACCAGGAGATGGACGCCATGGGCTACCGCGTCCAGGGCGACGGCGAGCTGGTGATTCACTTCGACAAGAAGCTCACCAACGCCGAGAGCGTCATCGGGCAGTGCCTGTGGATTCTCCTGCAGAACCAGGTGCGCATCTCGGGCGTCTCCAAGGGCCGCGGCCTCGAGCGGCGCGTCATGGAGCTCACGGACTAGGTCGTTCGTACGCGGGGCGCCGAGGTCTCGCAGCGACGTTCCCTCCCCCTGCCCCTCCCGCTCGCGGGAGGGGAGCTGTAACGCACCTTCGCTGCCGCTCGCGGGAGGGGAGCTGTAACGCACCTTCGCTCCCGCTCGCGGGAGGGGAGCTGGAACGCACCTTCGCTCCCGCTCGCGGGAGGGGAGCTGTAACGCACCTTCGCTCCCGCTCGCGGGAGGGGAGCTGTAACGCACCTTCGCTCCCGCTCGCGGGAGGGGAGCTGTAACGCACCTTCGCTCCCGCTCGCGGGAGGGGAGCTGTCGCTGCCGCTCGCGGGAGGGGAGGCTTCACGCTATCTTGGGACGATGCGCGCTGCTCTTCTCCTCCTGGTCGTCCTGGGCGTCTCGTTCGTTGCAGGATGCATCGATCGCTCGGCACCTCCGCGGGTGCCCGAAGAGTGCAAGGTGACCACTGATCCGGCGGCGTGTGGGCGGCGGTAGTTTCCGCATGCCCACGGGAAAATGACGGGCCGGCCGGAAGCTCCGCCGTGGGCGATGGCGATTCGCTGCAACCTGCGCGTGGGATGCTAGGATGTTCGATCCCATGATCCTTCGTCGCGTCCTCGCTCTGGGCCTCGTCGGTTGTGTCGCCGCCTGCGGTATCGAGCTGAGCAGCGTCCCCGGCAACGAGGGCACAGACAAGACGGCGAGCAGCAGCAGTAGCAGCAGCTCTGGCGCGTCCAGCTCCAGCAGCAGCTCGGGAGCCTCCAGCGGCTCGAGCTCCGGCGATGCGAGCACCGTGGTCGACGCCGCGCCCGACGTGCCCAAAGTGCCCCCGCCGCAATACAAGTGGCGCTGCACGGCGGTGACCGACGGCATGGCGAAGTTCAACCCATCGGTGGGCGGCAGCGTGGCAGCGACGGCCTTGTGCACCGCGGACCATCTCGCCAAGTGCGCGGGCATCGGCTTCCGCCCCGACTCGGACTGCGGCAAGCTCGGCGACACCACGCGCACGTGCGTCCCGCTCTGCGCGCTCAATGGCGAAGAAGCCAGCTACACATGGGACAACGTGTGCACCTGCGGCCTCTGAGGAATTCCCGACTGCCCAGAACTTTCTCGCCGCTCGTCAGAGTTGATACGCTCTGGGAGTGAGCCGAATTGTCCGAGGAATTGCCTGCGTCGCGATGATCGTCGGGACGCTGTTGGGGGGAGCGAAGAGCGCCTCGGCGGTAGACGTGGTGCCGCACGCAACGGGCGAAGCGGCGATTGCCCTCACGGAGCCACAATCGCGGGAGTTCGGCCTGGGCGGGCGCCTCACCGGCGGCCTCGAGCTCTTGCTGGTGAAGCCCTTCGGCCTCGAGCTCTCGGTGGGCGGTCTGTTGCTCACCGCAGGTCAGCCACCGGTCGATGGGCGCCTGGAGCCCAAGAGCACCGGCACCGCCTTCACCGTCATGCCCGGCATGCGGCTGCACCTCGGCAACCTCTGGCTGGCGGGTAGCGGCGGCTTCGTGCAAACCGGCGACTCGCCGCGCGGCGCCGTCGACGCGCACCTGGGTTACGACTTCCGCTTCGGCCGCGTCGGCATCGGCCCCGAGCTGGGCTACCTGCAGGTCATCCAGGCCGACGACAATCTGCGCCCGGAAGACGCGCGCCTCCTCACCTTCGGCGCGCACTTCGCGCTGTACCCAGCGCGGCCCGATCGCGACGGCGACAAGGTGTACGACGACGAGGACGCCTGCCCCGACACCCCCGGCATCCGCACCAGCGACCCCAAGACCAACGGCTGCCCGCGCCGGGATCGCGATCTCGACGGCATCTTCGACCACGAGGACGCCTGCCCCGACGTCCCCGGTATTCACACCAACGATCCTGCCACCAACGGCTGCCCCCGCGGCGATCGCGACAAAGACACGGTGTACGACGACGAGGACGCCTGCATCGACGTACCCGGCGTGCGCACCACCGACCCCAAGACCAACGGCTGTCCGCGCCCCGACCGCGACGGCGACAAGGTCTACGACGACGAGGACGCCTGCCCCGACGTGGCCGGCATTCCCACCAAGGATCCCAAGACCAACGGCTGCCCCCGCGGCGACCGCGACAAGGACGGCGTGTACGACGACGAAGATGCCTGCCCCGATGTGGCCGGCCTTCGCACCACCGACCCCAAGACCAACGGCTGCCCGCCCGCCGATGGCTCGATTCGCATCGAAGGCGAGCGCATCGTGCTCGACGATGTCATCCTGTTCGATCTGGACAGCCCGCGGGTTCGCCGCGCCAGCTGGCCCACGGTGGAGCGCGTGGCGAAGTTCATCATCAAGACCTCCGACGTCCTCGAGATCAGCATCGAAGGGCACGCCGACGCGGTGGGCGGCGACAACTACAACCTGAAGCTCTCCCGGGCCCGCGCCGAGAGCGTGCGCACGCTGCTGGTGAAGTACGGGGTGCCCGCCGACCAGGTGAAGGCCGAGGCCTTCGGTCGCTCGCGCCTCAAGGTGCAAACCGCCCACGCCGAGCGCCAGAATCGCCGGGTGGAGTTCTGGATCACGCGGACCAAGTCCGGAGGTTCCCAATGAGCGCCATGCTCGGTCGGCCGCGGCTCTTCGCCCTGTTCGCGGCGCCCCTGGCGCTGGTGCTCCTGGTGGGCGAGGGCTGCGAGTCTTCGAACGCCATCGTGGGCGGCGCGTGTCGCGGCGGGCTCCTCGCCTGCGGCCGCGAATGCGTGGATCCTACACGTGACCCCAACAACTGCGGCGAGTGCGGTCGCACCTGCAGCCCGCTGGTCCCCTGCCTCGACAGCGTGTGCGGCGGGCGCTTGCCCGACGGCGCACCCAAAGACGGCCAGACCACCGACGTGCTGGTCTCCGACGGCCCCACCGACGGCGGCCGGGTCGACGTGCAGTGCCTGCCCCCCTTCGACACCAAGGAGCAGTGCGGCGACTGCGACACCACTTGCCGCGCCGACCAGGACTGCCTCGAACGTGATGGCGGCGGCTTCGCCTGCGGACCTGCCTGCGTACCGCCGCTGGTGGCCTGCTCGGGTCGCTGCGTGGACCTCCAGAACGATCCCCAGAACTGCGGCACTTGCGGCAAATTCTGCACTTCGTTCCTCTGCGCCACCGGTTTGTGTCAGGGCAACAACCCCGGCGATACGGTGGTCATCGGGCACGACTACTTCACCGCAAACGCCGCCACCTCCCAAGCGCGCGTACTGGTGAACGCGGTGTACATCCCGCGGTCCAATCCGCTGCGCATCCTCAGCTACGAGCGCGACGCGAACACCACCGCGGTGGGCAACGTGAAGAGCATCCTCGCGACCTTCTCGTTCGGTCGAAGCCTGCGCTACACGGTCTCGCGCAACATCGCCGACCTGGCGGCCACCGACCTCGCCAATCGCTTCGACGTCATCCTCATCCACGATCAGGTGAACCGCGCGCCGGCCGACCTCACCAGCGACGCCACCACCTGGGCCACGCCGCTCCACACCTTCGGGAGCACCGGCGGCGTGGTGGTGGTCCTCGACGGCGCCACCGGTCAGGGCGGAATGCCCGCGCTCCTCACTGCGGCGCAGCTCCTCGACACCCCCGGCCACACGCCGCTGGCCGCGCTCTCACGGGTCGCGGTGGTCGCGCCGGTCGACGTCATCGCCACCACGGTGGTGAGCCCCTACGCCGGTTTCGCCAACACCACCACGCTGCAGACCAACGAGCCCAGCGGTGGCAACGTCACCTGGGTCATCCGCGCCGGCAACGACGGCTCCGGCGATCCGGTGGTCGTGCACAAGAGCGTCCCCTGACGAGCGCGTGAGCGAGCCGCTGCGAGTGTAAGGTGACGTCGATAGTTGCGTTCCTTTGGCCATGTCGCCTCGAGCCTACCTTCTCGTACTGACGTGCGTCTCGCTGGGGGCCTGCGCGCGGCCAGTCCCGCCGCTCGCTCCGGCTCCCTGTGCGGCAGCGTCGATGGCACCTGCGGTCGCTACCACCGCCTACGCGATGCACCCCATTGCGACCACGGTCGCGCCGTACCACGAGGCCTTCCAAACGGAGCTCGTGACGACCTGGGCAGACCCCCTCACACCGCCGGACTCGGCGTGGGTCGGCATCGGGCAAGACAGCGCGAACAATGGCGGGTTGCGCCTGCCGCGCTCGGCCATCTTCGAGCGCAAGGCCTCGTTCCCGGTCGACCTGGACGCCGCGCTCGATGGAATCCACGCGCTCGCCCAGAAGGTGCTCGGCGCTCGAGACGCGGAAATGCGAGCCGAGCTCGCGCGCCGTCGGAAGACCGCATTGGCGACGCCCGGAAGCGATCCGATCTCCACGAGCGACCTGACGACGGTCACGGTCCTGCTGGCGAAAACGGGCAAGCAGATGGTCTTCGTCGTCCGACGAACGCTCGAGGTGCAGCTGCTCGGTCCGATGCAGAAGGCGCCGCCCGCCAACTGCCTCCCTGGCCAGCCGTGCGCGCAGATGGCGGACTTCCGCGCGCCCATCTTCATACACGTGAGGGTTGGAGCTCGCTACACGTTGAACGCGGACGGCGCGCTGGTCGAGGAGACCGTCTTCGCACCTACCGGCGACGGCCCGAGCTAGCGAATACCCGGACAGAGGCAACGATCGATGTACTCGTTCGGCGCCGTCGCGCGGTCCACCGATCGCGACGGCGGGCTCAGGCCTGAGGGCCTCCGCGTTGCCCGCCAGCGCGCTTTCCGCGGAAAGCGACGGAGCGAACATCGTCACCGTCCGCCCTCGCTGGTGGCGGTGGCCACGCTGCTGGTGAACGACCCTTCGCGAAGCCCGCCTTTCACAACGCCGTCACCGGCAAGCTCTCGGACGTGGCGGGAATGATCTTCTTCCCAAGACCTGGGTGCCCGCCAACCTGGGCTACGCATGGGCGCTCGGTATCCTGCAGTGGCCCCTCCGCGCAGTGCGCGCTTGGTACCACCACGGCGCGCCCCTGCCTCGCGTGCAGGTTGCACGCACCCTGCGCGACCCGTCGCACCTCGTGGCGGTGCCCTTCGCGTTCCTGGGGTACTTCGCCTTCGCGCGAAGGGCAAAGCATTGCCCCGCGCCTTCCCTCCCTGCGCCGGTATCTTCCCGGTGCGCAGGGGCTTCGACGTAGTTCGCGTCGTATCCGGTGTGGAACGCGCGATGCAGTCGAGCGCGACCATGAGCGAAAACACGAACGTCGTAGGGAAGGGTCGCGGCCGCTGGGCGGTGCCTGTGACCTTGGGGATGATTCTGGCGAGCGCAGGCGGCTGCGCCGACAACGTGGACGAACCGGTGGAGACCGGCGAGGTCTCGAGCCCGCTGCCGAAGTGCGGTCCGGACAGCACCGCGCCCATCTGCAACCCCGGTGACCCGGTGTGCAAGCCCCGGTGTAGCGGCAAAGTGTGCGGGGCGGCCGACGGTTGCGGCGGCGTGTGCAAGACCGGCAGTTGTCCGGTGCCCAACGAGACCTGCGGAGGCGGTGGCGTCCCCGCGCAGTGCGGCCACGCGAGCGCCGATCTTCGTCCATGGCAAACGGGCTTCCGCAACCAGGGAGGCCGCGATACCTGCACCGTATTCGCGACCACCGCGGCGGTGGAGGCAGCCTACAAGCATCGCTACGGCCTCGATCTCGACCTCTCCGAGCAGTTCCTCCACCACTTCCAGAAGTCGCTCTGGCTCGACTCGTCGGCGCAGCTGCCCACCCCCGACATCCAGCCGGAGAACAACGGAGGCGGGAACATCACCTGGCAGATGGCAGCGCTCACCCGCTACGGCTTGCCGCTCGAGAGCACGCTGCCGTACATCGGCGACGGGGCATGGCAGAACCTGGACGCGTGGACGGCGCCCATGGGCAGCCTGGTGAGGACCAACCAGCGCGCGCTCGACGACTTCATGCTGAGCGCCAGCGCCACCACCTACTTCACCCCCGGCGCCATCACCACCACCGTGCTGCCGCAAGCGGCGCTCGCCGGCGCGCGCTATCGGCCCACCAGCATCAAGCAAGCGAGCGGAAGCGATTTCACCAACCTGGCTTGGTACAAGAACGAGCTCAAGGCCGGACGCGAGATCGCCTTCCAGGTGAACCTCACGCGACCCGACCCCACCAACGACGGCATCTGGGATCCCGGCCCCAACGCCTGGGGCAGCCACGCCATGCTCATGGTGGGCTTCGACGATCTGACGCAGATCTTCTACGTGAAGAACCAGTGGGGCGGCACCGACTTCGACAAGTTCAGCTATTCCTGGGTCACCGGCGGCAACATCACCGACGCCGCGACCATTCTCGACGTGGCCAATCCGTACACCGCGTTCGGGCCCAACGAGAACAAGCACCTCGTCCTCGGTCGCTGGAATCTCGACTACGACGGCTGGCGCGGAACCCTCGACATCTACCGTCTCCCGGGCGACGGCTCGCCCAGCGCGCCGGATCGCCGGGTGGGAACCTACTTCGGTCCCGATGGCGTCGCGCGGCGTGTGAGCGCGGAGATCACCGGGAACCGGATCGACTTCTACATCGACATGAACAACCCCAACCAGCCGGCCAACGTGCTGCAGGGCATTCACTTCACGACCTACGTGTACGCCCAGGAGCCCACCACCATGGCGGGCATTCTCGTGGGCTCCGACGGAAACACCTGGAACGTCACCGCGCAGAAGAACGCGTGGTTGAGCGGCGTCCCGCGCTACCCGGCGGTCCTCTCGCGCGCCGCCTACTACGGCCGATGGGAGCTCGACACCGACGGCGTGAAGGGCACCTTGCGCATCGACGCCAACGCGAGCAGCGGGATCATCAACGGCAGCTACACCACCGCCGGCGGCAACGTGTTCGGGGTGACCGGGCAAGTCACGGCCGACCCGCGCATCTTCTCGCTCTCCGTCTACGATGGCGCCACCACCACCGCGTACACGGGCTACCTCAACGGGCACGCGCTCGGCATCATGTCGGGAACCGCGGTGCGATACGGCGCGAACATCGGCTTCCACGCGGTGCGCCTCGGCGACCCCTGAGCAGCAGGTTCACGCGGTGCGCAGCGCCTGGTGCACCCGATGAATCTCGCGAAACGATGGCGTGGCGGCGGGGCCGGTCAGCTGGTCCCACGCCACGCGCATCTGCGCGGCGCACCTTCGCGCCGACATGCCACCGACGCCGGTGCAAAGGCCGGGGCACACTACCGATTGCACGGCGCGACCTTCCGTCGCACCATGCCCCCTGAGAGCGAGCAGCGCCGCGCGAAACGCCAGATAGGCGTTCACCGTATGCGCTGCGCTCTCGGGCACACGCATCGTAGGGGCACACACCAGGAGCGGCCATCGCGCGTCGTCTGTGGCCACGATCTCGGCCGAGCCCACCGGTAGCTCACCGTGATGCCGTTCCACGATGCGCGTTCGGACGCGTGCCTCCACGCCACCCCCCAACGTATCGCGGATGGCGGCATCGAGCCCTCCGTCCATGATGCCGAAGCTGTTCGCCGGGCTCACCATGGCTTCGGCTTCCTGCGAGAAGAAGTCACCCCGTACGACTTCTACCGCGGCGACATCGCGAAACGACTGGGTGTAGATCGGATCGTGACGCAGAAGATGCGGGAATTTTCGTGTATTGCCGTGCGTTCGGGCCATCATGAGAATGACGGGCGCGTTTTCGAGCGGCAGAAAAGTCACGAGTGTCCCGACG
>JABFRG010000046.1 GCA_013141295.1 Polyangiaceae bacterium | reverse complement strand
CCATAGCGCCACCTGCACCGCCTCGCACGCCGCTTCGGGCTCGTTCAACAAGGCTTTCGACCGGCGCGCGGGCCACCAGCGACGGCCACGCAGTCACTCGCGGCCGGGCGAAAGCCTTCCTGTTTCCGGTGACGTTGCTCCCGGCCTTCTTGCCGCCGCTGGCGGCCGTGGGCTTGGGGCTCGAGGCAGGTTGCTTGGTGGTGGGCGCCTTGGCCGAGCCCGCCGCCGCCTTCTTGGTGGTGGTGCTCTTGGTGCTCGAACAGGCCACCAGGATCGGGAAAACCAACGCGCCGACGGACACGACCCGGAAGAGAGAGAGGATTTTCATGGGCGCCGCTATAGCGCGCACAAGCACCCACACAAGGTGACGTCTATGTGACAGCTGAGCTGCGTCCGGGCAGCCGCCACTTTCCAATGCGATACCGACAACTTGACAAAATAGTCAGCTAGCTCGGATTTTCGCTCAGCGGCGCTGCTGGCCGCCCATGGGCGAGCGGCCCTCGAGCATCATCTTCAGCTCGTCGACCTCCGCCGAGCGCATGAGCGCTTCTTCCACCGAGATGAACCGGCGCTGCACCAGCGAGTAGAGCGACTGGTTCAGCGTGACCATGCCGAACTTCTCCTGGCCCACCTGCATCTGGCCGTAGATCTGGTGAATCTTGCCTTCGCGGATGAGGTTTCGGATGGCGGCGTTGGGCATCATCACCTCGATGCCGAGGCAGCGACCGGGCTGGCCGGCGCGGGGAATGAGCTGCTGGCTCACCACGGCCTGGAGCACGAACGAGACCTTGGTGCGAATCTGGTCCTGCTGGTGCGGCGGGAAGACGTCGATGATGCGGTTGATGGTGGAGATGGCGCTGTTGGTGTGGAGCGTGCCGAACACCAGGTGACCCGTCTCGCTGATGGTGAGCGCGGCCTCGATGGTCTCGAGGTCGCGCATCTCGCCCACCAGCACCACGTCCGGGTCCTGCCGGAGCACGTACTTGAGGGCGTTCTTGAAGCTCTCGGTGTCGCGCCCCACCTCGCGCTGGTTCACCACCGAGAGCTTGTGGGTGTGGATGTACTCGATGGGATCTTCGATGGTCATGATGTGGAGCCGCTGCTCCGCATTGATCTTGTCGATGATCGACGCGAGGGTGGTGCTCTTGCCGGAGCCGGTGGGGCCGGTCACCAGCACCAGGCCATTGGGCTTGTTGGCCACGTCGGAGACGATCTGCGGGAGCCCGAGCTCCTCGGTGCTGAGGATCTTGAACGGAATGGTACGGATGGCCGCCGCCACGGCGCCCTGCTGCACGAAGAAGTTCGCGCGGAACCGCGAGAGGCCCTTCACCGTGAACGAGAAGTCGAGCTCGTTGGTGCGCTCGAAGGTGACCTTCTGCTCCTCGGTGATGAGCGAGTAGCAAAGCTCCTTGGTCTCTTCCCGCGCGAGCGGCGGGAGCTTCACCGGAATCACCTGGCCGTCGACCCGGAAGAAGGGCGGCGCATCCACGGTGATGTGCATGTCGCTCGCCCCCTTGTCGATCATCGCCTTGAGGAGCTGCTGCAGCTTGAGTCGCGCGTCGTTACCGTTCATGGCTGTTCGAATCTCGGAGCGGGATGGCGAAGTGGGGTGAGGCTCGCGCCTCCGGAGCGACGGAAGAGCCTCGGCTCAGTCGGACATCGTGACGCGGAGGATCTCTTCCGTGGTGGTGACGCCGTCCAGCACCTTGAGGATACCGCTCATTCGCAGGCTGGTCATGCCGGCGCGAATGGCTTCGACCTTGAGCTCGGCGGTACTGCTCCCTTGGAGCACCTTCTCCTTCAACGCCTCGGTGAAGCGCATGACCTCGTAAAGCGCCACGCGGCCCTTGTAGCCGGTGCCGTTGCAGGTGCGACATCCCACACCTTTGAACATACGCCCGGTGGCGATCTGCTCCGGCGTGAAGCCGATCTCCACGAGCGCGTCCCGCTCGATGTTGATCTGCGCCTTGCAGTCCACGCAGATCTTCCGGGCGAGACGCTGGGCGAGCACCAGGTTCACGCTGGCGGTGATGAGGAACGGCTCCACGCCCATGTTGAGGAGGCGCGAAATGGTGGCGGGCGCGTCGTTGGTGTGCAGGGTGGAGAGCACGAGGTGGCCCGTGAGCGCGGCCTTGACCGCGATTTCCGCCGTTTCGAAGTCGCGGATCTCGCCGACCATGATGATGTCCGGGTCCTGGCGGAGGAAGGCGCGGAGGGCGGCGGCGAAGTTCAGGCCGATGTCGTCGTGCATCTGCACCTGGTTGATGCCGTGGAGGTTGTACTCGACGGGATCTTCGGCGGTGCTGATGTTGTGGGCGATCTTGTTGAGGTCGGAGAGCGCCGAGTACAGCGTGGTGGTCTTGCCGGAGCCGGTGGGCCCGGTGACCAGCACCATGCCCCATGGCTGACGGATGGCCCACAGGAAGTCGTCGAGGGGCTTCTCGTCGAAGCCGAGCTTCGTCATGTCGAGCTGCAGGTTCCCCTTGTCGAGGAGACGCATGACGATCTTCTCGCCCCACAGCGTGGGGAGCACGCTGACGCGGAAGTCCATCTCGCGGCCCTTGCCGAGCTTCAACTTGATGCGCCCGTCTTGCGGGAGGCGTCGCTCGGCGATGTCGAGCGAAGCCATGATCTTCACGCGGCTGGCCACCGCATTTCGCGCGGCGAGCGGCGGGGTCATCTCCTCGAGGAGGACGCCGTCGATGCGGTAGCGGATGCGGAACTTCTTCTCGTAGGGCTCGATATGGATGTCGCTGGCGCCCTTCTTGATGGCGTTCAGCAGGATCATGTTCACCAGGCGCACCACCGGAGCGTCTTCGCTGGCGCGCTCCAGCTCGTGGACGTCGAGGTCCTCCGAGGTGCCGGTGAACTCGATCTCTTCCTCGTCGAAGCCGGCCATGACCTCGTCGTAGGAGGGGCCGACGTTGTACAGCTTCTCGATGACCTGGAGGATCTGCGTCTCGCTCGCGATCACCGGCTCGATGTTGTAGCCGGTGAGGAACTTGAGATCGTCGATGGCGTTGAGGTTGGTGGGGTCGGCCATGGCCACCACCAGCGAGCTTCCGGCGCGCGAGATGGGGACGACCCGGTGCTTTTCGCACTGGTCGCGGCTCACCAGCTTCAAGATCTCGGGCTCGATCTCGTACTCTTCGAGATTCACCGTGGGGACGCGGTACTGCTGCGAGAGGAACTCGGTGATCTCCTGGTCGCTCACGTAGCCGAGCTTGGCCAGCGTGTAGCCGAGGTTCTGCCCGGAGCGCTGCTGCTCCTCCTGGGCTTGCCGGAGCTGCGCCAGCGAGATCAATTTCTCTCGGACGAGGAGCTCCCCGAGGCGATGATTCGACATTCCCCAAGCGTCGAGAAATTCGAGCAAATCGTCAAGCAAACAGCGAGCCTTCCCGCGACTTTGGGGCGACGTCGTGGGTGCATCTCGGACGAGGCCGGAAGGGCGGCGGGGTGTCCGAGCGCACCGCAGCGGGGGTGATTTCTGGTACGCTAGCGCCCTTGGGTCTCTTCGACGGATGGTTTGGCAAAGGCCGCGCCCTGGCGGCGGCGAAGAAGTGCGAGCTTCATGGCGATCTCGCCAAGGCGGTGGAGCTGTACGTCCAGGCCAAGGATATGGGCGAGGCGGCGCGGGTGCTCACCCTGCGCGGCGACGCCGAGCCCGACGTACGCGTCCGCCTCCAGCACTACACGCAGGCCGCACGCATGGCTCCCAAGGAGCACCCGATGCACAACGAGGCCCGGGCGAAGCGGGCCAACCTGATGATTGCCCTGGCCGGCGACATGGCCCACTCGGCGGTGGCCCGGCGCGACGTCCTCGAGGCGGCCGAGGAGCTCCTCGAGATTGGCGAGGGCATGAAGGCTGCGGAGGCCTACCGGCTCCTCGGCGACAAGGACGGCGAGGCGCGCGCGCTGGCGGTGGCCGGCGACGTGGAGCGCCTCGAGTTCTTGCTTTCGGAGCAGGCGCACGACGAGCAGCTGGCCCGCGGGCGAAACGAGATGGCGGCGGAGATCGAGGCGCTGCTCTCGGCGGGCAGTCGCCGAGAGGCACTCGCGCTGGCGACGCGGCTCGCCAAGGACAACCGCGGCGACGCCAAGGTCACGGAGCTCGAGCGGGGCATCCTCGATCGACGCGTCTCGGGCACCATCTTGCGGGTCACGCTCGGCTCGACGCCGCTGGTGCTGGTGCTCGGCGAAGAGGTGACCATCGGCCGCAACGAGGGGACCCTTCACGTGGCCTCGAGCGCCGTCAGCCGCGAGCACCTGCGCATCGCGCGGAGCGCCGGCGGCGGCGTCACGGTGCAAGACCTGGGCAGCCGCAACGGTACGCACCTGCGAGGCATCAAGATCGCGGGCGCGGTGGAGGTCCACGACGGTCTCGAGCTGAAGCTCGGGGGCGAGGTGCGCATTCGCGTGGCGCCGAGCCAGCACCTCCCGGGCGCGGTCGACATCGAGCTGGGCGGCGAGCGCTACGTGGCCCCGCTGGGGCCGGCGCGCCTGGGCATCTTCGACTGGCGCCTGGTGCGCGGCGCCGACGGATGGGTGGAGCTACAGGCGTCGCCGGACCACACCCCGTTCGCGGAGACGCTGGCCATGGCCATTCCCATCACGCTCCTGCGCGGCGACGCGCTCTCCAAGACCCGCGGCGAAGCAGCGGTGCTCCAGATCGTGGAGTGAGCGGAAGGGTGCTACGGTGAGGCGGTGGGTTTCTGGTCGATCTTCGGCAAGGGCAAGGCGGCACCGGTAGCGCAAGGGACGGCGCCATCGCCACGTGCGTTCGAGGAACCGTCACGGACCCCGAGCGCAGCGCCCTCCGACGATCCGGTTGCGCTCCTGGCGCGGCTCGGTGAGCCGGGCGGGCCGGGCGAGACGGAAGCCATGGCCGCGTTCGAAGCGCTCCGCGCTTCCCCCCACGAGGGGCGCGCCATCGATCTGCTCACGCGGAAGCGCGACGTGCTTCCGGAGCGGCTGCGGGTCGCGTGCGCCTCGGCCCTGGTGGACCGCGGCGATCGCGGCGGCGCCTGGTCACTGGTGGATGCGGCGACGAGCGCCGAGGGATTGCTCCTCGCGTCCGATCTGGCCCGCGAACGCGGCGATCTGCCGCTGGCGGTGGCGCGCATCGAGCGGGTGCTCGTGCGGAGCTACGATCACCCGGGAGCGCGGGAACGCCACGCTCGCTGGCGGCAAGAGCTCGGCCTCGACCGTGACGCGCGCTCCAAGGACGCCTCTGCCACCACCATGGTGGCGCGCGACACCGACGCGCCCTTTCGCATCCTGCGCGAGGTGGCCCGCGGCGGCTCCGGCGCCGTGTACGAAGCCGAGGACCACGAGCTCGGTCGGCACGTGGCGCTCAAGATGTACCACGAGCCGGATCGCGACCGCAGCCAGCTGGAGAGCGAAGCCAAGGCCGCGTGCGCCTTCGAAGGTCCGGGCGCGCTCCGGGTGTTCGACGTGGACCCGGAGCACGGCTGGATCGCCTACGAGTGGGCGCGCTACGGCGCGGTGCGCGACTACGTGCGGGCCCGCGACATGGCGTTTCTCCTGCCGCTCGAGAGCTGGCTCTTGCCGCTGGCGCAGGCGCTGGCGCGGGTGCACATGGGCGGCTACGTGCACAACGACGTGAAGCCGGCGAACGTGCTCTTTCTGGCGCCGGAGCTCCCGGTGCTCGCGGACTTCGGCATCGCGCGCAAGCTCGGCGAACCGGCGCCGCGCGGCAGCATGGGATACATGTCCCCGGAACGTCTGGCCGGTCGAGTGAGCGACCCGCGGGACGACGTCTATGGCTTCGGTCGCCTGCTCGAAGACGTGCTCGCCCACGTGAGCGACGCGGTCACCAGTCAGCGCTTCGGCGCCGTGGCGGCGGCGTGCGTGGGCGCCGACGTCGCACGCCCCACCGACGGAAGGGCGCTGCTCACGCGGCTTCGGGTGGAGTGGGGGGTTCTTTGAGCCGGATCACCGTCGAGGCGCTCCGCTGGCTGCTGGAGCCGCGCGACACCAGCGACGCTCGGGTACCGGTGCTCATCGACGTGCGCGAGCCGCACGAGTTCGCCGCCGGCCACATCCGAGGGGCGATCTCGATTCCGCTTTCGACGCTGCAGGATCGCGTGGGCCGCGAAGTGCCGGAAACGCGCAGCCACGTGGTGGTCTATTGCTCGGTGGGCCCCCGCGCCGAGGCGGCCCAGGAGGCGCTGGTCCGTCTCGGGTACAAGCGCGCGGTGGCCCTCTCGCCGGGCTACGTGGCGTGGAACGGCTCGCTCGAGCGGGCGCCGGAGAGCTCGCTTTCGGCGCAACGCTACGCGCGCCAGCGGGTGCTGCCCGAGGTGGGCGAGGCCGGGCAAGAAAAGCTGCGGAATGCACGGATTCTCCTGGTAGGCCTGGGCGGGCTCGGCTCGCCGGTCGCGCTGTATCTTGCCGCCGCCGGCGTGGGCACGCTGGGGCTCTCCGACGGTGACGAGGTGGATCTCTCGAACCTGCACCGGCAGGTGCTCCACACCACCGGCCGCGTGGGACGCAAGAAGACCGACAGCGCGCGAAGGGCCATCCTGGATCTCAACCCGGAGGTGGCGGTGCTGGTGCACGACGCGGCGCGGGAGAGCAACGTCGATCTGTGGCTCACCGGGAGCACCGCCTACGATCTGGTAGTCGACGGCAGCGACAACCTCCGCACGCGCTACCTGCTCTCGGACGCCGCGTTCCGCCACGGAACGCCGCTGGTGCACGGCGCCGTGCACCGGTTCGAGGGGCAAGTGACCACCCTCCTCCCGGCGGCGGCCGCCGCGCGCCGTGGACTGCCGGTCAGTCCCTGCTATCGGTGTATCTTCCCCGAATCAGCGGACGCCGGGCTGTCGCCCAGCTGCGCCGACGCGGGCGTGATGGGCGCCACTTGCGGCGTCATCGGCTCGCTCATGGGCGCCGAGGCGCTCAAGCTGGTCCTGGGGGTAGGCACTGTGCTCTCGGGAACGCTGCTCCTCTACGACGGCCTGGCTTCGACCTTCCGCCGGATGCAGGTGGACCCGAGCTGCCCGCGCTGCGTTCCTTCGGCCTGAAAAATCGGTCGGCGAGGCCTCGATGGGCGCCGGGGCCATGCTAGAGCTTACGGGTTTTGAAGCGCCCTACCTCCCTCCTCCGCGCCGCTGCCCTGACCGTGCTCACGGCTCCCCTCTTGGCCCTCGCCTGCGCCTCCACCGATGCCGGTGAGAACGGCGAAGCCGAGACCTTCGACGGAAGCACTTCCCCGCGGCCCGACGCGGGCGGGTTGCCCCGGGACGCGAGCCCGACCTCCGACGCGAGCTCGAGCGATGCCGGAGACGCGGCACGAGACGCGCTCGCGGAGACGGAAGCGCCGGTGAGCTGCCCCATCTGCACGTACCCGGGCTCGCCCGCCATCGCCGGAACACTCGGGACGTCACTCCTCTCGGAGACCTCTGGCCTCGCCGCGAGCCGCGTCCACGCGAACGTCCTCTACGCGCACAACGACTCCGGCGACACCCCGCGCCTGTTCATGTTGGGCACCGACGGAAGCGCCAAGAACACCGTCGACGTCACCGGCGCCACCGCGGTGGACTGGGAGGACGTGGCGGTCGCACCCTGCGGCGCCGGCAGCTGCGTCTTCGTGGCCGACATCGGCGACAACGCCAAGGCCCGCACCGATCTGCGCATCTACCGCATCCCGGAGCCGTCGCTCACCGCGACCACCGCCGCCGCTGCGGCATTCCCCGTGCAGTATCCGGACGGCCCCCACGACGCAGAGACGCTCCTGGCCGACGGATCGGGTGCACTCTACATCGTCACCAAGGAGACCTTCGGCGCGGTACAGCTCTTCGCGCTGGGCGTCCCGGGGGCGCCGGGGACCCCGCTTTTGGCCCGCAGCGCCGGCAAGATCACGCCGCCCAACCTGGGCTTTCCGCCGGTGACCGGTGGCGACTTCTTCGGCGGCCCCTGCCCGCGCATGGTGCTCCGTACCTACGGCGCGGTGCTGCTCTTCGAAGGCGTCGCCGGTGAAGGTCCGGAAGACTTGGCCAAGCGAACGTTCCGCACGTTGACCGCCCCGCTCGAGACCCAGGGCGAGGCCATCGCGTTCGCCGCCGACGGCCGCGCCATCTTCACCGCCAGCGAGGGCAGCGGCGTACCGCTCTTTCGCTACGGCTGCGGTCCGTGAGGTCGCGTTTTTTGCGCTTCTGCTGGTGAAAGCGCGCCGGTAACGTGCGCGCATGAAATACGACGACGCGTCCTGGCACTACGGCGGCGACTTCCCCAAGGGTCTTCCCAACGAGAACGGGGCCACCCACATCGGCATGTTCCTCTCGTGGATCATCGAGCGAGACCTGGTGAGCGACGAGCTACGCGAGGACGCCGCCGCCGAGCTCGCGCGCGTGAAGCGCCGAAAGATGACCGGCGCGCAGTTCCTTCTGGCGGTGTGCGACGAGAAGCTCTCGAGCAACGATCTCTCGCCCGAGGGCAATCGTTTCACCAAGGCCAACTTCATGAAGGAGTACCTGGAAGACTACGCCGACCTGTTCGAGCCGAAGCTGTCGTCGCTCTACGAGCTCGCCGATACGTGGAAAAACTACGATCGCCTGCGGCCGATCCTCGAGGAACGCTTCGCCAAGTGGAGCAAGGCGCCGGCGGCGAAGGCCCCCAAGAAGGCCGCGACCAAGAAGACCGCAAAGAAGACTGCGACCAAGAAGACCGCGACCAAGAAGACCGCAAAGAAGACCGCAAAGAAGACCGCGAAAAAGGCTAGCCGGTAGCGGCTCCCGCGAAGAAGGGCCGCAGGAACCCATCGCAGTGCGCCTCGATCTCGGGGAGCGTGGCCCCGAGCTCGTGGCCGTCGTCGACCCAGTGGAGCTGCACGTGGGGGCGCCCGGCGGCGAAGGCGCGGGTGGCGTCGTTGTCCACCACGTCGTCACGCCGCCCGGCCACGATGAAGGTCGGCACGCGAACATCGGGGAGCCCGTCGTCCTCGGCGTCGAGCGCCACGAGCTCCTCCACGAAGGGAAAGTGCACGCGGCTCTTGCCGCCGGTCGCGTGATCGTCGACCTCGATGCCTCCGGTCTCCTCCCACGCGCGATACGCCGCCTCGCCGAGGCGCGCCTTCCAGCGCGCGGCGATGCGAAACGCGGGCGCCAGGAGAAAGAGCGCGCACACGCGTGAATCACGGGCCGCCACCCGGGCCGCGGTGAGACCGCCCAGGCTCGAGCCGACGAGAACCGCGCGGCCTTCGTCGCCCCCGATGCGCGCGCGCACGTGGGCCATCATGGCCGAGATCCGGAGCTCCTCCATGCTGGGCTTCCGGAGATCGAGGCGGTCGACGCTGGCCCCACGCTCCTCGAAGAAGCGCTCGAACACCCGCGCCTTGCGACTCTCGGGGGAAGACGCGAAGCCGTGCAAGTAGAGGAACCGGGGAAGCGCTGGGGCAGCCATGGGCCGGATTGTGCGCGTCCTCGCGCGCGCTCGCCATGGGAAAGGCGTAGCCTACCGGGATGGGTGATTCCTACGCCATCTTGCCCCCGGCCCAGGCCGTGGTCGCCCGGAGAGCCATCGCCGAAGAGAGCCAGAAGCGCGCGCACGTCGTGGTCTACCTGAGCGGCGCCCACGCCTACGGCTTTCCCTCGCCGGACAGCGATCTCGACCTCAAATGCGTGCATATTGCATACACCGAGGCACTGCTCGGCCTGCGCGCGCCCACCACCACCTTCGATCGCGCGGAGGTCGTGGACGGCGTGGAGATCGACTACACGTCCAACGAGCTCGGCCACGTCCTCGCCGGCATCCTCGGGGGAAACGGAAACTTCCTGGAGCGCATCCTCGGCAGCACCGCGCTCGAGACGACCGCTCTGCACGAAGAGCTTCGACCACTCGTGACCGGATGTCTCAGCAAGCGCTTGCACCGCCACTATCGCGGCTTTGCAGCGAGCCAGAAGAAGGCCATGGAGGAGAAGCCCACCGCCAAGAAAGCGCTCTACGTGCTCCGCACCGCCCTCACCGGCACCCACCTGCTGCGCACCGGTGCCCTCGTCACGGACCTCACCGAGCTCATGGACGCGTATGGATTCGGCGAAGCACGGTCGCTCCTGGAAGAGAAGCAGAAGGCCGAGCGACAGGTCCTCGCGGACGACGCGCGCGACTACTGGGCGAGAGAGCTCGACCGCGCCTTTGCAGCGCTGGACGAGGCGGCGGAGGCATCGCCGCTGCCGGACGAGCCCACCTCGGTCGATGCGGTCGACGCCTGGCTGGTGGAGACGCGCCGGGCGAGGCTCGCCGCGTGCGGCTGACATCGCTCCAGCGCGCGTGCGTGGCGTCGTTCTGTGCCGCCACCTGCTGGAGCGCGGCCAGTCTCGCCGGATCGGGGTACCGTGTGCCGCCCATCGAGGGGCACGTGACCGACCCGGCGCATCGGCTTTCGTCCGACGAAAAGCGCGCGATGGAAGACAAGCTCGAGGCCTACCGGGATTGTTCCAAGCACGAGCTCGCGGTCTTTCTCGCGGCGTCCCTGGACGGCCACACGGTGGAGGACGTGGCCTACGACACCTTCAACGCCTGGAAGATCGGGCGCGCCCACGAGGACGACGGGGCGCTGCTGGTGATCGCGCACGGGGAGCGGCGCACGCGCATCGAGACCGGCAAGGGCATCGGCGGCTCGCTGCCGGACCTCCGGGCCAAGGCGATTCTCTCCGAGCACGTCTCGCCCCACCTCAAGCAGAACGAGTTCTTCCAGGCGGTGGACGAGGGAACGACCGAGATGGCCAATGCGCTGGGCGGCTGTCCCGTGCAGAGCGCACGCACTTTTATGG
>JABFRG010000256.1 GCA_013141295.1 Polyangiaceae bacterium | reverse complement strand
CTCCTCGTGCCGGCGGCCGCTGCGGCGCGCCGTGATCGCAAGAGCACCCCGCGTCCCGCATTAATTCCCTCAAGTCACGAGAATCCTACGCCTTGTCGCTGCCGCAATGGAGCCACACCCTTCTCGAATCGAACCTGGAGCCTCCGCTCACCGGCGACGGCGCGCTGGTCGCCATGCTGTCCGAGCTGCGAACCGTGGCTCCGCAGCACCCGGCAACGATCTCGCTCGGCCAGGTCGCCGACGCACTCGATGGGTTCGCGCAGCAGCCTCTTGGTGCAGGCGTGGAGCGCTACCAGCAGATCGAAAGCTCGCTCGCGGGGCTGCCGGCTCGCTCCGACCACTTGTTCCAGGTCGACCTCGCACTCGGTGCCCGAGCTTCGCTGGGGCTCGACGACGTCCGCGAAATCGAACGAGGCGTGCATCTGCTACACGCCCTCACGCCCCAGCACGATGCGCTCGCGGTCTTCCGCCGCGCCTTCGTGGAGCGCTACGAGCTGCGAGAGATCCCGCTCGTCCTGGCACTCGACGACGAGGTGGGTATCGGCTACGTCGACGAGGAGTCGTACGCACGGGAGCCAGCGCCGCTGCTGGAAGGACTCGGCCTGCGCGCTCCCAAGGGCGAGGCTCGCGGCTCCGCGCTTCCGCCGACCTCGGCGCTTCGCGACCAGCTCTTGCTCGAGAAGCTCGAAGTGGCGTGGAGGTCGGGGGCGAACGTCATCGACATTGGAGACGACGATCTGCTCCGACTCGATCGCGCGTCGATTCCACGCCTTCCGGACTCCCTCGCTGCGCTCGTGTCGTTGCATCGGCTCGCCGGGCGAATGTGCGTGCACCTTCACCACTGGGCAGGCCCGTCGGCCGCCCGTCTCCTCGGTCGCTTTGCCGCCTGGGACGTCGGTCTCGCCGATGCCGTTCGCGCGCACCTCCGGCGCGAAGAGGCATTCCATCCCGACGCGATCTACGCCGAGGTCGTGCACATGCCCGACGCCAGCCGCGCAGCCAATGTGCTGTTGCGCCCGGTGTTGCGTGGGCACGAAATTGCGTTTTGCGGTCGGTCGGGCGTCGCCGATGGAGGGCTGGTGTCGGTCGACGATCTCACGGTTTCCGTGGCCGGCGAGAGGATCGTGCTTCGCTCTCGCCGTCTGCAAAAGGAGATTCGCCCCCGCCTGGCGAGCGCGCACAACTTCGCCGGTCGCCAGATGACGATTTATCGCTTTCTGGCCAACCTCCAGCAGCAGGGGGTCGCCGGCCACGGTCACTTTTCCTGGGGATCACTCGCAGGGGCCCGCGCCCTCCCGCGTGTGACGAGTGGCCGGCTCATTCTCGCACCGGCTCGCTTCGCACTCTCGGCGTCGGAGATCTCGACCTTGGTAAAGGCTTCACCCCTCGAACGAATGCGCTACGTCGCCAAGCTGCGAACCGAGCGTGGGCTGCCGCGCTACCTCGGCCTCGAGGACGGCGACAACGTTCTTCCCGTCGACCTGGAGAGCTCCCTCACCATCGACGCATTGGTCGGCGCCTGTGCGGGAAGGAGCGCCGCAACGCTGATAGAGCTGTTTCTGGAGGAATCGACGCTGGTAGGGAGCGGCGAAGGTGGAAGGTATACCTGCGAGTTGGTCGTGCCCTTCACTCGCGCCACCCCCGCGGAGAGAGAAGCCTCGGCTCCGGCGCCCGCTCCAGCTCCCACCATTCAGCGATCGTATGCGCCGGGCAGTGAATGGCTCTACGCCAAGCTGTATTGCGCGCGCGGTTCCATGGACGGTATTCTGCGGGATGTCGTGCACGACTTCGTACGAGAGAATGCCGACCGCTTCGATCATTGGTTCTTTCTGCGCTACGAGGATCCGCATCCTCATCTTCGCCTGCGCTTCCACGGCCAGCCCCAGGTGCTCGCGAGCGACCTGCTCCCGCGGCTGCACCGGGCCATCGCCTACCCGCTCTCCACGGGGCGGATCGAGAAGCTCGAAGTGTCGACCTACGTACGAGAGCTCGAACGATATGGCGGCGATCATACGATGTCGCTGGTGGAGCGCATCTTCTGCTTCGACAGTGTCGCCGCCGTGGCGCTCGCCCTCGCCCTCGAGGGCGAGACCGAGGGGCAAAGTCGATGGGGATATACGCTGCTCGGTATGCATCGTTTGCTCGACGATTTCGCCTTCGCGCCCGAGGTTCGTACGGCGCTGGTCGCGTCGATTCGTTCCGGGTTTCGAGCCGAGATGGGCGGCGACGAAGCCCGCCTCTTCGAGCGATATCGCGATAGCTACCGGTACGTGGACGGCTTGCTCGACGGCGCGTCGATTCCCCTCGGGGTGGCGCAGGTCCTCGAACGTCGCTCCGTGCAGGTGCGTCCGCTCGTGCAGAGCCTGCGAGGGTTACGCCGCGCCGGGCGCTGCTCGGTCACCTCCGAAGCGCTGGCGGCTTCGCTCCTTCACATGCGGTGCAATCGCATGTTGCGCACCGACGCGCGCGCACACGAGCTGGTGCTGCACACGTTCCTGTGGCGCTACTATGAATCCCTCGCCGCGCGTGCCCGACGCGGCTCGGCGGGCACCGCATGAGCACTTTGCGCGCCGCGCGCTTGCCGCGCCCCACCGACCGACACGAGATGCGAGGCCTCTCCGTGAGCCCATTTTGCTTGGGCATGACGCACATCGACGACCTGACCCATGCATTCTCCCTCGGGTTCAACTTCTTCTTCTTGAGTGCAGATATGCACTGGCCGCTCTACGAGGGCACGCGACGCGCCATCGAGAAGCTCCTCGGAAGCGGGGTTCCACGCCGCGACATCGTCGTGGCCTGCGCCTCGTACGTTGCGCAACCGGAGTTTTGCTTCGCGCCGTTTCACGAGGTCGTGGCCGCGGTACCCGGCCTCGACTACCTGGACGTGGCAGTGATGGGTGGAGTGTATCCAGACAACTTCCTCGCCCGACGCTCGATCTACGTCGCCCATCGCGAGGAGCGGTTCGAGGGCATCTCCGCTGTCGGCGCTTCGTTTCACGACCGTTAGGTGGCGCGCACCGCGATGGAGGGCGCCTTGGTCGACCTCTGCTTCGTCCGCTACAACGCCGAGCACGACGGGGCGGCCCGTGACGTATTTCCGTTCGCCGCCGCCGGTGGCAGGCCTCTCCTCTACTGCTTCAAGAGCACCGGTGGCTACGTGCCAGATGCCGCTCTCGACGCCGCCCGCTTGCCCCGGGAGAAGTGGCGGCCAGCGGTCGCCGACCACTATCGCTTCGTGCTCTCGCGAGCGGCGGTGGACGGTGTACTGTGCACGCTCGCTTCGAACGCCGAGGTCGACGCGTTGTGTAGCGCGCTCGACGAAGGGCCCATGACCGAGGAAGAGGAGCAGTACGTCGTCGGGCTCGCGCACCTTGGTGCCGGGCGCGCCCGGCTCGGTGGCTGATCGGTTCGCGCTTTCTGCGGCACTGGGTGTCGGAAAAATCCAGCGATTGTCGTACGTTCGATAGGAACTTTTTTTCCGGCGATGACGTAGGAAGGTGGGTCACTGAAACTCTCGACCTACGGCAGGACCTCCATGAAGCTCGCTCTCGCACCTCGTTCGCTCGTTCTCGCCCTCGCGTGCCTCTCCGTGCTCCCGGTGGCATGCGGCGCCGCCCAATCGCCGGTGACCAACACCTCCGGCAAGGCGCTCGGCGCGGCTCCGGACCTCCCCATCACCATCCAGGTGCAGGCGGCGACCAGCGAAGCCCAGCCGTTCGTGGCGGGCGTGACCGAGTCGGTGACCACCTCGCTCACCAACGCGGGCTACAAGGTCGTGGCCGACGGCGGCGAGAGCGCGGCCCACGCCACGGTGAAGGTCTCGGCTACGCCGAAGGCTTCGTTCTTCGCGGTGCAGGTCAACGGCCAGACCAAGCAGAACTACACGGTGCAGCTCGACCTCTCCGTCATCGGCGTCGCCAACAAGGCCGTCATCGACCACGCCACCTCTGCCTTCGAGAGCGACGACGGCGCCGTGAAGCCGGCCGCAGTGCAGGCGCTCCTCGAGCAGCTCTCGGAGTCGGGCAAGCTCACCGCCTACGCAACCTCGCTCGAGAACCAGAAGAAGGCCGCCACCGCCAAGGTCGCCCAGGAAGAGGAAGACCTCTGGAAGGGCGCCAACGACGCCGGCTGCCGCGCGCCCACTGCCAGCTGCGAAGGCGTGCGCGAGTACCTCCACAAGTATCCCTCCGGCAAGTACGCCGCCGACGGTCGCAAGGCCATGGACGAGGGCACCGAGGCCAAGGCCTGGGCCGCTGCCAACGCCGGCGACTGCAAGAAGCCCACGCGCACCGACGCCTGCCGCGGCGTCGAGAATTACCTCGGAAGCTTCCCCGGCGGCGCCCACGCGGCGGAGGGCAAGAACGCCCTAAACGCTGCGCAGAAGCCGCTCGAGAACCTGCGCAAGGCCGAGGCCCTTCGCGACAACCCGCCCCCGGTCGCGCGCCCCGCCAGCGGTGGCAGCACCGGCTCCGCCGCGGCCCCGGCCACGAACCCCAACACCGCGCCCATCGCCACCGAGAGCGTCCGCCAGCCCTGAGCGCGTGAAGGCTCCGGGCGCAAGGCTCCAGGCTTCGGCTTGGGGCCTTGCTCGCTTTGTGATCGCCACATGGCGCCATTTGGGACTGACGGAGCCGAGCTTTTGCTACAGATTCACGCGGTGGATACCGACAGCGAGAGCGACCTGACCGCGCTTTGGGACGAGGACGTCGCCCCTTGGAGAGCCATCGTCCCCGACGCGTGCTCCGTCGTCCGCGGCGACGAGGAGTGGTTCGCCTCGGATGGAAAGCACACTCGCCGTAGGGCCGCCGACTTTGCCAAGCTCCGCGGCGGGCCGACCTTGGAGGAGCTCCGTGACCGCGCCGCCGAGACCGCCAAGGGCCTCGGGTGGCAGGTTCTGGACTACGACGAGGAGTTCGGGCGCAGTGTTTTTCAGGTGGGACCCGCCTGCGTGCGCGTGTGGATCGCCACCGAGATTCGCTTGATGACCGCCGGTCTTTCCCAGCAGCTCCGGGTGGACGTGTTCGAGCCGTCGTCCGCCGCACCGCCCTTCAGTCCGTCGCGACCGGCGCAGACGCTGCTCCACGGGCGTCTGGGTCTCGGGATGCCGCTGCGCATGCGCCGCGAGTGCTTCTTCGGTCTGAACAGTCTGCTCGCGGAAGACCTGGTCGAGACGTTCGAGCTTCCCGCTCCGGCGGGCACCGGCGCCCTCGATGGCGTGCTCGGTCCGGCGGCGGATGGCACCTGGTCTGCGACGTTCCCGGCTCCCGGGGACACCTCGATTGCTGTCGAAGCGATGTGTGCGGGCTCCATCCTGCGCGCGACCATCACTTCGCTCCACCCCCTCTGAGACCATACCGGACGGAACGGTGGAGGGTGGGGTAGCATCGAAGATGCAGCGCAGCCTTCCACGATGTCCTGGTTCGCAATCCTCACTCTCGCAGGCTTCTCCGTCGCCGTGCTCTCGGCGGCAGTGTTCCGCAATCGCGTGTTCGCCACCTTCGTGGGGGTGCTCACGGGCATCCATTCGCTCATCGCGGTGGCGCTCGCGCCGAGCTTCGGTCCGCTGCTCCCGGTGGTGGCCGGCCTCCACGTGGCGGTGTACCTGAACTTCGTCCTGCTCTCGCGGCCGTCGATGCGCGGCCTGTTGTTCCGGCTGCTGGTGAGCTGGCCGGGCGCGTTCTTCATCGGCGGTACGTTCCTGGCGCTGCCGTGGGCCATCGTCGCGGCCTTCGGCGTCACGCCGGTGGGCTTCTTCGTCCCCTACATCCTCGCCTTCGTGGGGCTCGCGCAGTCGCTCGGGTGGCGCATCGGGCGCCGCGAGGAGATCGATCTGGTCATCAACGACGGCCCGGTCGCGGCCCTCGTGCCGCATCCGCGGGGATCGGCGCGCATGGAACGACCGCTGCGCCTGGTGCAGATCACCGATCCGCATCTGGGCCCGTTCATGTCGGTGGCCCGGCTCCGGCGCATCGCCGAAGAGGCGGTGGCGCTGCAGCCGGATCTGGTGCTGCTCACCGGCGACTTTCTCACCATGGAGTCGCAGCGCGATCCGGACCTGCTGCGCCAGGCCTTCGAGCCGCTGCAAGCGCTCCCCGGACGCGTGTTCGCCTGTCACGGCAACCACGACCACGAGGCCCCGCAGATCGTCGCCGACGCGCTCGCGAACAACGGCATCAAGCTCCTCGTCGACGAGGCGCAAGAGGTCGAGACCGGCGCCGGACCGGTGCAGATTCTCGGTATGGACTTCGTGTGGCGCGATCGCGCGGCGCACCTCGCCAAGGTCTGCGCGGCGCACCCGCGCAAAGAAGGCATGACGCGCCTGGTGCTGCTGCACGATCCGGGCGCCTTCCAGCACCTGCCGGAAGGGGAGGGCGATCTCGTCCTCGCCGGGCACACCCACGGCGGCCAGGTCGGCCTGGTGAGCCTCGGCCTCTCCTGGACCTTCCTGCGCCTCTTCGGCATCCGCATGCCCGACCACGGCTTCTGGGCCCGCGGCCGCGACCGCATGTACGTGCACCGGGGTACCGGTCACTACGGCTTTCCGCTGCGCCTCGGTGTGCCTTCGGAAGAGAGCCTGCTCCGCGTCCACCGCCCCTGAGCCCATCGGCTCTGCCAAAAAGAGCGCAGGTATTTCGACCTCTTCGGGGGTGATCGGTATACCCGAGACTCCGTGGTTCATCGCCTCTGGCTCCTCGCCGTCGGACTCTGCCTCTTGCTCCTCACCGGGTGCGAGCGCGACGGGTTTCCGCCGCTGGTGGAGGTGCACGAGCTGGGTCCGCAGCAGGTCGAGGTGGGCGATCGCGTGGAGGTGACCGGCAACGGCTTCCCCGTGGGCCGCACCGCCAAGCTCACCTTTCGCGGGACGCTGTACCGCCCCGACGAGGAGCCCATCGCCGGCGCGCTCTTGCGCGTGGACGGCACCGCGGTGAGCGCCACCCGCATCGAGTTCATGGTGTCCGACGATCTGCGCGTCCTCTTCTGCGGGCGCAGCGAGCACACCACCTTCGAGGGCGAGCTCGAGGTGGCGTTCGCCACGCAGGCCGGCGGCAGCGGCGCCGCCCCGGTGTACGGCATCCTTCCCAGCACCTCCTTCGACGTCCGCGTCGCCACCGGCGAGCGCGAGAGCCGCGCCGCCAAGGAGGGCGAGATGATCCTCAAGGCCCACGGCATCGAGCCGGAGCTCGAGGGAACCCGCCTTCGCGTGGCCAACGTCACGCCCGGATCCGCCGCCGATCTCAGCGGCATCATGCCCGGCGACCGGCTCGTTGCGTTCGACCACGTGCGCGTGGCTTCCTTCGCCGACATCGCCGTCCTCGGCAATCGCGAGCGTCTGCCCATCATCGTGCGGCGCGGCGAGACCGCCACCGAAGAGTCGCTCTGGCTCGACGTGGACGTGCACATGCTCCGGCCCTCCCGCAGCGCGGTGGCGTGGTCGCTCCTGGTGGTCCTGCTCTCGGTGACCATGCTGGTGCTCTTCGGGCGCCGCTCCACCTGGTTCTCGTCCTGGATTCGCGTGCTGGCGGCCCGCGCGCCTCGCTCTGTGGCCCGCGGACGCGGTGGCCCGGGCATTCCCTCGCTGGTGGTCTCGGTGCTGGTCCTGGTGGGCTTCGCGGCCATTCCCATCACGCGCTACCTGGTGGTGCGCGATCTCGATCTGCCCATCGTGGGCGCCCTCTCGGTGGCCCTCGGCGCCTACGTGATGGTGAGCGAGGACGAGCGCGGCAAAGCCTGGCAGCGCATACCCCGCGCGCTCTTGCTCTTGCTCCCGTCGATGCTGCTGGTGCTCGGCACCGCGTCGCTGGTGGGCAGCTTGCGCATCGCCGATGCGGTGCGGCTCCAGGGCGTGCTGCCTTGGTCTTGGAATGCCTTCCGCGATCCGGCGTGGCTCCTGCTCACGGTGCTCTGGTTCGGAACCTTCGTGGTGCGCGTCCGCGACGCCTCGTGGGGCTTGCCCGAGGCCATGCCGCAGCAGGGCTCCGGCGCCGGTCGCGTCTCCGGTGTGATGGCGTCGGCGCTCGGCGTGGTGCTCTTCTTCGGCGGCTGGCGGGTGCCGGCGGCCCTCGAGGTCTCACGCTACGGCGACGCCGCGGTGCTCCTCGGCATCGCCCTCTTCGCCGGCAAGACCGTCCTCGCCTACGGCGCCCTCGCCAAGGCCCGGCACGCCATCGCGCCGCTCCGCTCCGATCGCGTGGTGCGCTTCGCCCTCACCCTCTCGCTGCCGCTGGTGCTCCTGGCGCTGGGCCTGGGCGCCCTCGGTTGGTACCTCCGCCCCTCTTCGGTGGTCGAGGCGAGCCTCTCCTATGCCACCTTCGGCGGAACCCTGCTCTTCGCATTGCGTGCATTCCTCACGCTTCGCAGCCCCACCTTCCGTACCGATATCGCCCTCTCGTAGGGGCGTCACAGAGAATTCACCGAGCGAGACAATTTCTCGCTTGAGCTCTTCCGTGCCCTGAGGCAATGTCTCCCGCAGCGAGGTCCACGGCGGACCGCAGGAAAGTGGGGGGCGAGTGAAGAAGCAAGTGGGTGCGAAGACGCGTGTGCAGCCATTGGCAGCCCGCCGTCCGAAGTTGCGTCCGGTAGTCGCCATTGCCCTCTCGGGACTCTGCGTCCTCATCGTGGGCCCGGCGGTTCACTTCGTCGACTGGCCGAGCGAGTGCGAGAGTCTCGTAGCCACCCAGCAGCGATGCTTTCCCGGCATGCCGCGGGAACAGGCCATGCGGCCGTCTCAATCCAACCATCTCGAGGGCCAGGAGCTGGCCGCATATTGTCGCCAGAGCCGCGAGCTGCTGGAGAGGAGCTGTCGATGAGCTTGTCACGGGTGTTTCAGGGGCTTCTCGCCGTACTTGCGTTGTTGGTGCTGCCTTGTCTGGCGCGCGCCGATGGTGGGCCTACACCAGACTACGGTGCTGCGGGCGCCTTTCCGGAGCAAGGCGCAACAGGCGGCGTGGACGCAGCGACGGGCACAGTGCGAGCGAGTTACTCGTTCGAAACCCCAACACCACGTGCCGGCGTCGGGCTCGCCTTGGGTCTGAGCTACAGCCACACGGCTGGCGCCGGGGACGCGGGGATGGGCTGGTCCTTGGGTATACCCTCTATCGAGCGTGTCCGCCGCATCGCTCGAACCGCGACGCCACAATCATACAACGTTTACCCCTTTCCTCGAAACACCACCGGTGAGGAAGACATCCGGTTCGGCGGCGCACGACTTGTCGAGATTTGTACCATCCACGGCGAAGCGGGCTGTGCCCAGGCGCCGGGCGAGACGTTTCCCGCAGGCCTCGGCGCTGCTCGGTACTATCGCGCCCAGGCCGAGGGCAGCTTCCGCCGCTTCTTTCGCCTCGATGGCGATACGCTTTGGGTCGTCCAGTACAATGACGGCACGACCGAGGAATACGGTCAACCCACCTCGACGCCGATGGCATTTGGCGATCCGATTCTCTTCGACCACGAGACGACGCCGTGGGTGCCCGTGCGCTGGGAGCTCTCGCGCCGCTACGATACCCATCGCGCGTCGAACGGGATGCCGATCAACATTGCGCTCTTTCAATGGCAGCATCTTGGTGCGCGCCAGCTCGGCTACCTCACGGACGTCTACGACACGTCCGACCCCGGCTCGCCTGCCGATCTCTCGCGATTCGCCCACCACACCCACCTCACGTACGAAGCGCCCGACTACTACACATGGAACGCCATTCCCGAGCGCATGGCGTCCAAGGAGATGCGGCTCAAGCGCGTCGACGTGGCCAGCTACACGATGGCGGGCACCGGGGCGCGCGAGCAGGTGCGGCGCTACTGGCTGAGCTACTACCCGCAACCGCTCAACGGCGAGTTCGTGATGGGCACCCACGCACCGGTACGAGGCCGGTCGTTCCTGAAGTCTATCCAGATGGAAGGCCGATGCACCACACCGCCAAGAGAGACGCAGGGGCCCAACGACCTCTCGCCGAGCCTGCCGATCCCGACCAACTGCGGTATGATGCCGCCCACCACCTACGGGTACTCGGGCCGCTCGGCGACTGTGGACCGTCAGGACGTCGTCTTCCAACCTCCTGGTCCGAATCTGGGCAGTGGGCCGTATTTCGCGAACCCCAACCCGGCGACGAACCCGGCGCGAACGTCAATGACCCGCGACCCGAGTCGCGCCAACTTCATAGACTACAACCGCGACGGCCTCCCCGACTTGGTCGTCGGCAATCGCTACGCGGAGCCTGGGGATGCGTTCTGGCACGAGGAGGTCCGCGCATTTCAGAATGTGTTCAACGGAGCCGTACCGTCGTTCGAAATGGCGTGTGTCGACTGGGCTTCTACGGGGGGCATCGGCCCTGGCATTGCTCGGCTTCAAAGCGAAGGCTTCCTTGGCCGCCGGCCAAATGCGTTCGGCTACTGGGGCACCGACACGCAGACCGGCAACCTTTGGAGTCCGCAGCCGTCAGGCGGCGGTTCGGCGAACTCGTGGGAGTGGACCAAGTTCTTGGTGAAGCCGTCGGTTCCTTGCCGTGCCGGATGGACTACCGCGGCAGCGAAGCCGGGGCTTGCCTTCGAGACTATCCGCAAGGCACCCATCCCCGACATGCCGCCGGTCGAGCAGATCGTCACGTTCGCCGACTTCGACGCCGACGGGCTCGTGGACGTTCTCCACTACGATCCGGTAAGCGAGCTCGCTGCCATCCGATTTGGGTGTGGCTCTTCTCCGACGGGACAATGCATAGCAGGATCGATCACTTGACTCTCCGCAGTCGCGACTTGGGTGCGGGTAGCGGGTCAGGGATCTTGCCGTCTTCGTAGCGACCGGCGTGGTTG
>JABFRG010000043.1 GCA_013141295.1 Polyangiaceae bacterium | reverse complement strand
GGCTCGGGCTCGGGGAGAGGGTGCGGACTCCGGCTCCGCTCCCGCAACGCGGGAGGGGCCAGGGGGAGGGAACGTGCGTCCTACACCGAAATTGGCAGCGATCGGGCTCGGGCTCGGGCTCGGGCTCGGGCTCGGGCTCGGGGAGAGTGTGTGGTCTCCGGCTCCCCTCCCGCAACGCGGGAGGGGCTTGGGGGAGGGAACGTGCGTCCTACACCGAAATGGGCAGCGCTCCCGGCGGACGCAGGTGTCAGGGGCCGTCATTTGAGGTTCGGGCTGCGCGACCGTAGCTTTCGAGCATGCTTGCTCTTGCCCGTCTCGTCTTCCCGCCTCCGAGGCAGGCGCCATGAGCGCCCGGCCGTACTCCTTGGCTTGGGCCGGTATCCCGCTCGTGCTCTTCGTGCTCGTGCCCGCATCGACGGCGTGCTGGAACAGCGGCTCGTTCGTGCCCGATTCGATGGCGTGCGAAGACGCCTTTGCCAAGCTCGCAGAGTGCTGCCCGGGATTCGGCCGGCGTGCCGCGTGCTTGGTCGCGTGCAGCGACTACAACTTCAGTTGCGACGGGATGTTAGGGGTCTCCGCTACCTTTCCGGCCATCACCGGACCCGAGAGCGACTGCATTCGTGAGGCGACGTGTGAAGACCTTCGCCAGCGCGGCGTCTGTGAGCGCGCGATGGTGGTCGAGGATCGCACGTTCAGCTCGGTCGTCGGCAACACTTCGACGACTCCGAAGCCGAGCTCGTGCGCCGAACCGATTCCGGAGCCGGCGGGGGTGAAGCTATGTCTGTGATCCGCTCTTTGCTCGCGGCCAGCGCGATTCTGATGACGACGGTCGAGAGCTCCGCTGAAGAGAGCCCGGAGCCCACCGTCGACGCGGCCGCCCCTTCTGCTCCAGCAGCGCCCGCGCGTCCTCGAACGCTCTTCGTGGTGACGATGGAAGGTCCGTTGTCGGCGCGCAGGATCTCCGGGCTCAACCTCTGGCTGGCCGGGGTGCGCGGCGGCATCGGCATCTCCCACGGCGACGGCTCACCCCTCGGCGCCCACCTCCGCGCGGGCTACGACTGGGGCCAGACGCGCTCGGGCCTTCCGTTTCAGATCTGGCACGTCGCCTTCATGGGCGAAGCCATCTTCGGACGACAGCAATTCGCGCTCTCGTTCAACATGATGGGCATCCACGTGCTCCCCGTTGGCCAGGAGCCCTACGGGACCTTTCGACCCGGCATGGCGTTTCGCTATTCAGTGGACCTGATACCGACCGGTCCCGTGGGCCTCTACGTCGGCACCGAAGGTAGCCTCTTCTCCAGCAACCACGGTATCGACCTCGGCGCCACGGTACACCTGGGCGCCCTGTTCCGTATCGGGGTCGGCGTGCTGCGCGACGCCCAGTAGCTCAGGGCAGCTTGGCGCTGAGGAAGGCGCGGAGCTTGACGCGTAGTGCGTGCCCCAGCCTTCGACCTCGTTCACGAACGAGCTACGGATGCCGTCGTCGCCGATGATGTCGTCGACGGGCTCGGGGAGAGGATGCGGGGTTGCGGCTTCCCTCCCGCAATGCGGGAGGGCTGGGGGACGGAACGTGCGTCCTACACCGAAATGCGCAGGGCTCCCGGTGCATGCAGGTGTCAGGAGCCGTCATTTGAGGTTGGCCTGCGCGGCCGTAGCTTTCGAGCATGGATGCTCCTTCCGCTTCTCTTTTCTTGCCGCCAGCTCTTCCCCTTTCTCGAAGGCAGGCGGCATGAGCGCCAGGCCGTACTCCTTGGCGTGGGTGGCCATCCCGCTCGCGCTCTTCGTAGTCGTCCCCGCCGTCACCGCCTGCGGGAGCGATTCGAGCTCCTGCGAAGACGCCTTTGCCAAGCTCGCAGAGTGCTGCCCGAGATTCACCCGACACGCCAGGTGCAAGTCCGAGTGCCGCGACTACAGCTACAGCTGGGACGGCAAAGCGGGCGTCACGGCGACGTTTCCGGCCATCAGCGGGCCCGAGAGTGACTGCATTCTCGCAGCGACGTGTGAAGACCTCCGCCAGCGCGGCGTCTGTGGGCGCGCGCTGGGGCTCGAGGATCGCTACCGCGATTCCGTAACGAGTGAGACTTCGGCCCGACCGCACCCGAGCTCGTGCGACGAGGACTATCCGGAACCTGCGGGGCCGAAGCTATGTCTGTGATGGAAATCTCAGGGCAGCTTGGCGCTGAGGAAGGCGCGGAGCTTGATGAGCGTCTTGGGGTCGCGGGTGAAGCTCGGCTGCGCGTACTGCGTGCCCCAGCCTTCGACCTCGTTCACGAAGGAGCTACGGATGCCGTCGTCGCCGATGATGTCGTCGACGGTGCGGCCGCGGGCAGCGCCCTTGAGCAGGCCGCGCACGTACGCTTCCAGACGCGGGAAGTCGACGCCCAGGAACTCCTCCACCGAGGCGGCCTCCTCGGCCAGCCGCGTGATCGTGGCGTCGCTCATGCCCTCCGCTGCAGCGAACCGCGCCGCGACGCGCACCACGAAGGCGTCGTCGAGGAAGCCCAGATCGTCGATGCCATCGGGGATGAGGTCGAGCGACTTGAAGATGTAGTTGAGCCCCGCCGCGACGAAGCGTCGGCTCGTCTCCGGCGCATCGGTGGCCACCAGCTTGGAGAGCGCTTTCGCGTCGTCCCCCAAGGTGCGGAGCCAAGAAGGGAAGATCTCCAGGTATTTTGCGTCCGTCGTTTGCGTCATGGCGGCGCTCCCAAGGTACCACAGTTCGAACGGCGCAAGCCCCGTTACATGCGGCCGATGAAGAGCCCCAGCCCCAGACCTACGAGCAGCGAAATCATGCAGAAAAGTGCCACGAACATGGGGCGCACGCCGGGGCTGCTGGCGCCTCCGAGGCGGGGCGCACCGGACGACACCGGCTCGAGGATCGGGATGTCGTTGGAGGGGAGCGTCCCGCTGTTGCTCGGGCGAATCGCCGGGAGCGACTCGGTGGTCGACTTGCGACTGGTGAGCGTCCCGCCCGGCGCCACCGAGCCCTCGTCGGGCAGGTTGGCGATGATGATCTGCTGCTGCTGCGGCATCACCAGGCTGGGGTTGGGATTGCTGAAGCTTCCGCCCGGCGTCATGTTCACCGGCGGCCGATACATGGACGGCACCTCCGGCAGGTGGCTCAGGCGCGCCGCGGCGAAGTCCATCTCCGGCGTGGTGCCGGTCGCTACGCCCAGCGCGCGCCCCATCTCGTTGGCCGACTGGAAGCGCTTGTCGCGGTCCTTCTGCATGGCCCGCTGGACGAAGGCGCTGAGCCGCAGGAAAGAGGGATCGATGGTCTCGAGCGGTGGCGGCTCGCTGTTGAGCACCGCCGCCAGCTTGGCGTACTCGGTGGGCGCGGGAAAAGCCGGGCGCCCGGTGAGCATCTCGTAGGTCATGACGCCGACGCTGAACAGGTCGCTCCGCGCGTCGACGTCCTTCGTGCTCTTGATCTGCTCCGGGCTCATGTAGGCCGGGGTTCCCAGCAGCACGCCGGTGCGGGTGCGCTTGCCCATGCCGCCCGCCAGGTCCATCACCTTGGCGATGCCGAAGTCGAGGATCTTCACCAGGAAGGCGCCCTTGGCGTCGCGCGCCAGGAACACGTTCTCGGGCTTGAGATCCCGATGCACCACACCCTGCGCGTGGGCCACGGTGAGGCCCGCCAAGAGCCCCTGCACGATGGTCACGCACTGGGTCAAAGGGACCCGGCCGCCGTTCATGGTGTAGGCCGAGAGGGGAACGCCGTTGAGGAGCTCCATCACCAGGTAGGGGCAGCCGTTCTCGGCCACGCTCACGTCGAAGACCCGCACGATGTTGGCGTGGAGCAAGCGCTGGCAGGTGCGCCCCTCTTCCACGAACCGCTCCACGACGTCCTTGTTCTCGAGGCAGTCGGGGTTCAGGATCTTGATGGCGATGCGCTCGCCGGAGTCGGCCACCGATTCGGTGGTGTAAACCGCGCCCATACCGCCGTACCCGATGCGCTTGGTCAGGCGGTACTTCTGCGAGAGTATGGCTCCGGTGAGGTCCGGCGGTTCGAAGCTCACGGCGTTATCCTACACACAGTTTGCAACGCCACGGCAGGCAATCTCTTCCGCAGTTCTGCGGAAATCGACGGAATTTTCCCCCCGGCCGGTTCATGTGCGCAGCTGGGCGCCGAAGCGGAGCTCCACCGCGGCCCGCGCCTTCTCGTGGAAGGCGTCGACCTCGGCGTCGGTGAGGGTGCGGTCGGCGGCCCGGTAGCGCACCCGGAACGCCAGGTTCACGTGGTCCTTGGGGGTGCTGCCGCCGGTGAAGCGATCGAAGAGCTCGACGTCCTCGGCCAGTGGACCGGCGGCGTTCTTGAGCGCGTCTTGCACGTCGCCCGCGGGCACCACGTCCTTCACCACCAGCGAGATGTCCCGAGCGTTCGCCGGGAACTTGGGGATCGCCTGGAACTTCGGCGCCGCGCGGCCGATGATCCGCAGCGCTTCGAGATCCAGCGACACGATCATCACCGGGTGCGCGCCCAGGTCGAAGGCGTCTACCACGTCGGGGTGTAGCGGACCCATGTACCCTACACGCTTGCCCCCGACCTGGAGCCACGCGCCGCCCCGCGGGTGCACCTGCGGCGGCAGCTCGCCGCGCTCGAGGGTGGGCTTCTGGCCGGTGAGCGCGAAGAGGAGCGTCTCGGCGGCGCCCTTGGCGTCCCACACGTCGACCGGCTCGGCCTTGGAGAGGTACGCGCGGAAGCTGGCGGTACCGGAGAGCACCGCGGTGAGCACCAAGGGCTCGGTGGGGAGGCCCTCGGCCGACGCGATGAACACCGGGCCCATGGCGAAGAGCCGCGCATCCGGCTGCTCGCGCCGTCGGGCTTGGGAGACCGACTCGAGGAGACCCGGGAGCAGGCTGGTGCGCATCGCGCCCTGGTGCTCGGCCAGCGGGTTCTTGAGGAACACGGTGGGCGCTTCGGCCTTCACCTTGGCCAGCGCCGCCGGCGACGTCATGCCGAGGACGATGGCCTCGGAGAGCCCCGCAGTCACCGCGGCCGCGCGCACGCGCTCGCGGAACACCTCGTCACCACCGGAGTCCGGCGTAGGGTGAATGGCGGGCAAGATCTCCGGCACGTTGTCGATGCCGCGCACGCGCAGCACTTCTTCGATGAGGTCGACCTCTCGCGTGAGATCCGGCCGATGCGGTGGCGGCTCGAGCTCGGCGGTGGCGGCGGTGCTGGTCACCAGTTTGTTGCCGAGGCGCACCAGGATGTCGAGGGCCTCGGTCCACGGCACGTCGACCCCGAGCAGCGCCCGGAGCCGCGGCGCGCGCAGGCGAATGGTCTTGGGAAAGCGAACGTTGCCCTGAACGTGCAAGGTGCCGGCGGCGATCTGCGCGTGGGCGAGCTTGGCGGTCCAGGCGGCGGCGCTGGCCAGCACCGCCTCGATGTCGCTGGGGTCGACGCCGCGCTCGAAGCGGTGCGAAGCGTCGGTGTGCAGGGCGTGACGGCGGGCCGTGCGGCGCACCGTGCGCGGCTCGAAATAGGCGCACTCGAAGACGATGCGCGTGGTGCCGTCGTGAATCTCCGAGCCCTTGCCGCCCATGACGCCGGCGAGGGCGATGGCCTTCTGACCGTCGGCGATGACCAGATCGTCGGCCGCCAGCGTGCGCTCCACGCCGTCGAGGGTCACCAGGGTCTCACCCTCCTTGGCCACGCGCACCGAGATGAGCGCCGAGCCCGGCGCCCCACGCTCCAGGCGATCGAGATCGAAGGCGTGCATGGGGTGGCCGAACTCGAGCATCACCAGGTTGGTGATGTCGACGATGTTGGAGATGGGGCGCACCCCCAGCGAGGCCAGGCGGTAGCGTAGCCAGAGGGGCGATGCCTTCACCTGCACGCCCTCGGCCGCGGCGGCGCCGTAGTGCGGGCAGCGGGAGGTCTCGTCGATGCGCACGCCGACCCCGAGCGACTCGATGGTCGTTCCCGAGAGGGTCGCCACCTTGGGCGTGGGAGGTGCCCAGGGGTAGCTGTAGAGTGCAGCAATCTCGCGGGCGATGCCCACGTGCCCCAGGCAGTCCGGGCGATTGGGCGTCAGGTTGATGTCGAAGATGTAGTCTTCCGCTTCCGGCACCGCTGCCACGAAGGGCGCGCCGGCCGAAGCCGTGCCCGGCGGAAGCACCAGGATGCCGTCACCGTCGTCGCTGAGACCGAGCTCGGCCTCGCTGCAGAGCATGCCTTCGCTCTCCACGCCGGCGATGGCGCGCTTCTCGATGGTCATGTTCTTGGCCGGCAGGTACGCGCCCAGCGGCGCCAGCACCACCAGGCCGCCCGGCTCCGGCACGTTGGGCGCGCCGCACACCAGCTCCTGGGTGGCCGCCGCGCCGCGGTCGACGGTGACGAGCTTGAGGCCGCTCTTGGTGGGGTGTGGCCGGGTAGAGACCACCTTGGCCACCAGGCAGGCAGCGGCGCCCACCCCGTAGCGGTGAATGGCCTCGACTTCGAGGCCGGCGCCGGTGAGGCGCTGCGCGAGCTCTTCCGGCGGTGCGGTGAGCTGAGGAACGAGAGAACGGAGCCAGCGGTAGGAAGCCTTCATGATGGTCGGGATCTCTCAGAACTGCGCGAGGAAGCGGGGATCGTTCTCGAACATCAGCCGCAGGTGCGGGATGTCGTAACGGAGCATGGCCAGGCGATCGAGGCCCATGCCCAGGGCGAAGCCGGTGTACTTTTCGGGGTCGATGCCGCAGCTCTCGAACACCACCGGGTGAATCATGCCGCAGCCGAGGACCTCGATCCATCCGGTCTGCTTGCAAATGGTGCAACCTGCACGCGTTCCGTCGGGCTGCTTGCAGAAGGTGCAACCGAAGTCGACCTCGGCGCCCGGCTCCACGAAGGGAAAGTAGCTGGGGCGCAGGCGCACCGGCGTGCCGGGGCCGAAGAAGCGCTCGGCGAAGGCGCGGAGCACGCCGCGAAGGTGTGCCATGGAGACGCCCTCGTCGATGAGGAACGCCTCGAGCTGGTGGAACATGGGCGAGTGCGTGGCGTCGTCGTCGCGGCGGTACACCGCGCCGGGGGCGATGAAGGCCATGGGCGGCTTGTGGCCCATCATGGCGCGCACCTGGATGTTGCTGGTGTGGGTGCGCAGAAGATGCCCGGACGTGGTCCAGAAGCTGTCTTGCATGTCGGTGGCCGGGTGGTCCGGCGGAAACCCGAGCTTGGTGAAGTTGTTCTCTTCGAGCTCCACCTCGCGCCCGTCGTGGACGCCGAACCCCAGCGTGCGGAAGATGCCGATGAGCTCCTCGCGCACCATGGAGATGGGGTGCTTGTGCCCCGGGCCCACCGGCGTGCGACCGGGGAGGGTGAGATCGAAGGGCCGTCCCTTGAGGTCGGCCTCGCGGGCCGCCTGGTGCAGGGCAGCGAGGGCGACCTCGAAGGCTTTCTCGACCTCCTGCTTCAAGGCGTTCGTCTTCTCGCCGATGGCCTTCCGGGCCTCGCCCGGAACCTTGCCCATCTCCTTGAGAATCGCCGTCAGCTCGCCCTTCTTGCCGAGGATCTTGGCGTTCTCGTCGCGGAGCTGTTGCTCCGTCTCGGCGGCAGCGAAGCGCGGCCCGTAGGCCTCGCGTAGAGCTGCGAGTTTGTTCTCGATATCGGCCTGCGGGTCGGACATGGGACCCATTCTCATAGCCGGCTTTCGCCCTTTCCAAAAGCCCCCGTTCCGGCTCGGGCCCGCTCAAGCCCGGGCCAAGCGGACCGTTTCCCGAAAGGTATGTTCAATTCCACGGCCCAGCGCCCGCGCCGCCTTCGAAGGGGCCCATGAGCGCCACCCCGAGTGAGCCTCCGCAGGGCACCGCGTACCGCATGGTGCGTCCGGCCCCGCCGGCCAGCGCCGCTCCGCTTTCGCCTTCGCCCGCTCCGGTGGCGCCCGCGCCGGTGGTCCGTGCGCCGCTGAACCCCAACGTGACCCTGCGCACCGCCCAGCTCGAGGCGATGATGCGCGAGCTCGAGCAGTCGAACGAGGAGCTCACCGCCGCGCGCGACGCGGCCAACGCCGCCAACCGGGCCAAGTCCGAGTTCCTCGCCAACATGAGCCACGAGATCCGCACGCCCATGAACGGCGTGCTGGGGATGACCGAGCTGCTGCTGGGCATGCACATGCCGAGCCGTCAGCGGAAGCTGGCCGAGACCATCCAGCGCTCCGCCGAGTCGCTGCTGGCGATCATCAACAACATCCTCGACTTCTCCAAGATCGAGGCGGGCAAGCTGGAGCTCGAGGCCATCGAGTTCGATCTCCGCGACGCCCTCGAAGAGACGGTGGAGCTCATCGCCGAGCGGGCCGCCCGCAAGGGGCTCGAGTTCTCCTGCCGCATCGACCCTTCGGTGCGCACGTTCCGCTGCGGCGATCCGGCGCGGCTCCGGCAGATCCTCACCAACCTGGTGGGCAACGCCATCAAGTTCACCGAGCACGGCGAGGTCTCGGTGCGCGTCAGCGAGCTCGGGCCCACCCAGCTCCGCTTCGAGGTGGAGGACACCGGCATCGGCATCCCGGCCTCGGCCCAGGCGCGGGTGTTCGAGTCGTTCTCCCAGGCCGACGGCTCCACCACCCGGAAGTACGGCGGCACCGGCCTCGGGCTCGCCATCGCCAAGCAACTGGCCACCATGATGGGAGGGGAGATCGGTGTGCACAGCGAGCCGCGCCGGGGCTCCACTTTCTGGTTCACGGTGACCCTGCCCGCGGTCAGCGATGCCTACTCGAGCTTGAGCGAACGCCTGCGCACCGGCGCGGCTGCGCTCCGGGCGCTCTTGGTGATTCCCAACGAGAACGCCCGCGAGGCGGTCATGGCGCAGCTCGACGTGCTGGGCACGGGGTACGAGATCCTCGACCCCTCGGTGGGAATTCTCACCGCCCTCGAGCGAGCGCAAGACGAGGAGTCGCCGTTCCAGTTCGTGGTCGCCGACCACGAGGCCGCCGCCTCCACCGGCGCGCTGCGGGCGCTCAATCGTGCGCAGCGCGGTCGAACGCCGGTCCTCGAGCTTCACGCCGTGGGTCAAGTGGGCGATCCGCACGAAGCCGCCGACAGTGTGTGGACGCTCGCCAAGCCGGTGCGTCTGCGCCGCTTCGCCGAGGTCATCGCCCGAGCCACCGCGGGCATGGAAGTCCCGGCCGCGGTCAGCAGCCGCATGCCGGGCCCGGTCCAGGCCACCGCCATCGGCGCGCGCATCTTGCTGGCCGAGGACAATCCCATCAATCAAGAGGTGGCCGCGGCCATGCTCGACCGCTTCGGCTGCGAAGTGGAGGCGGTGGAGAATGGTGCGCTGGCGCTGGAAGCCCTCGGCAAGGGCACCTACGACATGGTGCTCATGGACTGCCAGATGCCGGAAATGGACGGCTTTCGCAGCACCGAGCTCATTCGCGAGCGGAACATTCAGCGCAATGGGCGGCCGATTCCCATCGTGGCCCTCACCGCCAACGCCATGGATGCCGACCGCGACGAGTGCCTCCGCGCCGGCATGGACGACTTTCTCAGCAAACCGTTCAAGCAGGAACAGCTCCGCGCCGTTGTCTTGAAGTGGTGCCTCCGCTCGAAGAAAATGACCTCGCTTCCGCCGCCTCCCAAGGCGCTCACCTCGGCGTCGATCGCCCGGGTGGGGAATGTGGTCGCGACGGTGCCGCGGGCGATCATCGACGATCACCGACTGGATGCGGCGCGTGCGCTGCAAAAGCCGGGAAAGCCCGACCTGGTGGTGCGGCTGGTGGAGCTGTTCGTGGAGACGACTCCCAAGATTCTCGCGGAGCTGGATGCGGCGCTCGCGGCCGAGGATGCGGCGGGCCTGCGGGCTGCGGCGCATCGCGTGAAGTCCGGGAGCGCCAACCTGGGCGCGACGGAGGTTGCGCGGCTCGCAGCGCAGGTGGAAGCGCTTGCTCGCGAGGGAACGACGGTGGGTGCGGCGCCCATGGCGGTGGCGCTCCGGGAAGCCTATGCGGTCGCCGCAAGCGAGCTCTCCCGCAGGCATCTGGGGAAGGCTGAGGGGCTGTCATCATGAACGCTACACAACGCGCAACGACCATCCTCATCGTGGATGACGACCCCACCGTGCGAACCCTCCTGCGCGCCGCGCTGGAAGACGCCGACTACCAGGTGGACGAAGCCGAAGACGGCGAAGTGGCGATCCGCCTGGCCCAGCGCCGCGAATACGACCTCGTCCTCCTCGACGTGATGATGCCCCGCATGGACGGCTTCGGTGTTTGCGAAGCGATGCGTGGATCGCCGCGCACCGCCAACACGCCGATCATGATGCTCACCGGCGCCGACGACGTCGATTCGGTGCAGCGGGCCTATACCCTGGGCGCCACCGACTTCGCCAGCAAGCCCATGGACTACGTGCTCTTGCTCTACCGAGTGCGGCACCTGCTCCGCTCGAGTCGCGCGCTGGAAGAGCTGCGCGAGAGCGAACGACGCTTGCGCGAGGCGCAGCGCATCGCGCGCTTCGGCTACTGGGAGTGGTGGCCGGAAGACGGCACCATGGTGGTCTCCGAGGAAGCGCGGGCGATTCTGGGGGTAGCCGCCGAGAGCGACCCGGTGCTGCTCGACGACATCCTCGACGCGGTGCCCGGCGACGACAGGTTGCGGGTCGACCGCGCGGTGTTCGCCGCTGCCGTGAACCGTCAGGCCTTCACCCTCGAGCACCGCATCACGTACGAAGGCATTCCGGAGCGCGTGGTGCACCACGAGGCGGTGCCGCGCGGCGAAGGCGACAAGTTCCGCTTCTCCGGCACGGTGCAGGACGTCACCGAGCGCAAGGCCGCCGAAGAGCGCATCGTGCGCCTCGCCTACTACGACAACGTGACGGGCCTGCCCAATCG
>JABFRG010000247.1 GCA_013141295.1 Polyangiaceae bacterium | reverse complement strand
CCATGGTGCCGGCCATCATCGGCTACTCCGCTGCCGGCGCGTTCGCGGTCGGAGCAACCGTCACCGGCGTGCTGGCCCTCTCCGCCAAGGGCGATTTGACGAACGAGCGTGCGCGCAGCGGCGCGACGCGGCAGTCGCTCGACGACATCGAGAGTCGCCGCAAGACCTTCGCCCTGGTGACCGACGTGCTGGTGGCCGGCGCCGTCGTGGCCGCCGCCGTCGGCTTCTATTTCACGATCTCTCCACCGCAGTCGAAGTCGGCCATGCGTCTTCGACCTTCCGTCACGCCCGTGGCGGGTGCGGCGTTCCTCGAAGGTAGTTTCTGATGAATCGAAGACTCCTCTTCTCGCTCGGCGGCGCCGCCGTCATCATCCTCGGCGCCTGCACCTTCATCTCCCGCACCGACGTCGACCAGTGCACCGTAAACGGTGACTGCGCCCGGTTCGGCGCCGGGTTCGCCTGCACCAGCGGCGTCTGCGTGTCCGGCGGCGACGGTGGGGGCGACCTCGACGGCCGCGCGCCCGACGGCGGCTGCCTGCCGAAAGAGCCCAAGACCTCCGACCCCGAGTTCCTGAACGAGAAATGCACCAACGCGACCTGCATCCCCTTCGACAACTGCGCGCGCCTCGGCATCTGCGACGACGCCGGCCTTCCGGAGCTCATTGCCCCGCCGGACGGGGGAGTGTGAACATGACCCGATCGCTTCGCTCCGTCCTCGCGTTCCTGCCGGCGATGGCCATCGTTGCCACCAGCGGCGCAGCCCTCGCCCAGACCACGCCGCCCACGGTCTCGTGCATCGATGCCTCGCGCCCGAACCTCATCTACGTGGCAGGCTCGACTGCATTGCGGCCGTTCCTGGGCACCATGGCCCAGGTGCTGGCCAAGGAAGCGCCGGCCTATACGATCGTCTACCAAGGGCAGGGGTCGTGCACCGGCGTCAGCGCCATCCTCAGCGACGATCCGGCCAAGCAGATCATCAAGGACATTCCTGCGGCCGGCGGCAAGGCCGCCAACTACGCCATCTTCTTCAAGGCCGACGGCTCCGCGCAGGAGTGCAGCCTCGACGTGGCGGGCAACACGGTCGACCTGGGCGTCTCCGACGTATTCGCCGCCAGCTGCGGTCAGACGCTGGGGGCGAACATGGCCGACTATCTGGGCCCCATCCAGCCCATGACGTTCGTGGTGCCCGCCGCTTCGTCGCAGCGATCCATCAGCGCGGAGGCCGCGTACCTCGCCTTCGGCCTTGGCGGCGCCGGTGGAAAGGCCGCGCCGTGGACTGATCCGAGCCTGTTCTTCGTGCGCAACGCCTCGTCGGGTACGCAGCAGATGGTCGCCCGCGCCATCGGTGTTCCGGGCGATCGATGGTGGGGCAAGGATCGCGGCGGCTCCGGCGCCGTCGTCTCGGGTCTCAAGGTGCTCCTCACGCCGGACGTGGCCGAAAAGTCCATCGGCATTATCTCCGCCGATCTCGCCGATGCGGAGCGAAACAACCTGCGCATCTTGGCTTTCCGCGCCAAGGGCCAGGACTGCGGCTTCCTCCCGGACTCGACCCTGGCCTCCAAGGACAAGGTCAACGTGCGCGACGGCCACTACCCCATCTGGGGCCCCGTTCATCTCTTCGCACGCACTTCGGGCGCGCTGCCCAACGCCGCCGCGGGGGCCTTCGTGACCCGCTTCGCCACCGTGCGCGTCGACAAGACCCTCATCGATGCGCTCATCGATAAGTCGCTCGTTCCGCAGTGCGCGATGCGTGTATCCCGCACCTCCGAGCTGGGCGCGCTTGCCAGCTTCTCTCCGGAGTTTCAGTGCGGATGCTACTTCGATGCGCGCACCACCGGCGCAAGCTCGTGCAAGACCTGCCAGGTGCCCGCCGACTGCCCGACCAGCGCGCCCGCATGCAACCTCGGCTACTGCGAAGCGAAGTAGGATGGAGCGCATGTGCGACATGCCCGTACATGCCTAACTCGCTGATCCCTGAGAGAAATTAGCCGTTCTCTTGGCCCTTTGTGGGGGTCTGCGCATAAAGCTTCGAGAGGCATGTTCGAAGGAAAGCGCGTAACGGTCATCGGTCTTGGCAAGAGCGGTCTTGCGGCGGCGAAGCTCTGCGCCCGGCGCGGGGCCAAGGTCACGGCGAACGACGCCAAGAGCGCAGAGGCGCTAGGGACGGCTGCGGCCGAGCTCACGGCGCTGGGCATCGAGCTGCGGCTCGGCGGCCACGAGGGGCTCGACCTCGGATCGCAGGATCTGGTGGTGGTCTCCCCCGGCGTGCCCTCGTTCGCGGCGCTGGACGCGGCGGAGCAGGCGGGCGTCCCGGTGGTCAGCGAAGTGGAGCTCTCGGTCCAATCGCTGAAGACCGAGCCGGAGCACGTCGTGGCGGTGGGCGGCACCAACGGCAAGAGCACCGTGACCTCGCTCCTCGGCGCGTTCTTCACCGCCGCCGGGGCCCGCACCTTCGTGGGCGGCAACCTGGGCGAGCCCCTCTCGGAGCAGGCGGACCGCACCTTCGACGTGGTGGTGCTAGAGGTCTCGAGCTTCCAGATGGAGCGCGTTCGCAGCTTCAAGCCCCGCGCCGCGTTGCTCCTCAACATCACCGACGATCACCTGGACCGCTACCCGGACTTCGCCGCCTACGCCCACGCCAAGGGCAATGCCTTCGCGCGGCAGACCGAAGACGACTTCGCCATCGTGCCGGTGGGCGACGCGGTGTGCCTGGAGCAAGCCAAGCGAGGGCAGGGGCGCATCGTCACCTTCGGCGCCGGCGGTGACGTCGACGTGCGCTCCGATGCCATCGTCGATACCCGCTCCGGCGAGGTGTACCCGCGCAAAGAGCTTTCGCTCCAGGGCGGGCACAACGCGCTGAACGTCGCCGCGGCCATCGCCGCCGGTGGCGCCCTTCGCTTGCCGGCCGACGTCATGCGCGACGTGCTGGTGGACTTTCCTGGTCTGCCCCACCGCATGGCCTTCGTGCGCACGGTGCGCAGCGTGCGCTACTACGACGACTCCAAGGGCACCAACGTGGGCGCCTCGGTGACGGCGCTCCTCGGCGTCTCCGAGCCCAAGGTCGTGCTCATCGCCGGCGGCAAGGACAAGGGCGGCAGCTACACGCCGCTGGTCGAGGCTCTGAAGAAGAAGGGCCGCGCGGCGGTGCTTCTGGGCGAGGCGGCGCCCCTCTTGCGCGCCGCCATCGGCGACTCGATTCCCGTGCATATTGCATCTTCCATGGAGGACGCGGTGCGGCTGGCGGCTTCGCTGGCCCACAAGGGCGACGCGGTGCTGCTCTCGCCCGCTTGCTCCAGCTTCGACATGTTCGCGGACTACAAGGAGCGCGGCGACGTGTTCGTACGGGCCGTGCGCGCACTGGAGGAGAAGGCATGAGGATCGCCAACATCAAGCTCCACAAGCCGCAGATCCTGGCGCCGCTCGACGCCCAACCCACGCGCAATGCCGAGATGACCGGGGTCGACCCGGTGCTGGCCGCGGTGCTGGTGGGGCTCATCGGCTTCGGCGTGGTGATGGTCTACAGCGCCTCGGCCGTGCAGGCGACCACGCAGTACCACGACGCGCAGTACTTCCTGAAGAAGCAGGCCTCGTACGCGGTGGTGTCGCTCATCGCGCTCTTCGCCATCAGCCGCATCGACTACCACCGGCTCTACAAGCTGACGTACCCGTTCCTGGTGGGCGTGGGCGGGCTGCTCCTCGCCTGCATCGTCGGCCTCGGTCACCGCGGCGGCGGCGCTACCCGATGGATCTCCCTGGGCCCGGTGCACATCCAGCCGGCCGAGATGGCCAAGCTCGCGCTCGTCTCGTGGCTCGCCTACTCGCTGGCGAAGAAGGCCGAGAAGGTGAAGACCTTCACCGTCGGCTTCTTGCCCCACCTCCTGGTGGCCGGCGTGTTCATGCTCCTGTGCATGAAGCAGCCGGACTTCGGCAGCGCCGTCGTGCTGCTCCTCCTCACGTTCACCATGCTCTTCGTGGCCGGGGCCAAGGTCGGGTACATCCTGGGCGCCTCGCTCCTCGGCGCGGTGTTCGCGGTGTTCGCCGTCATGTCCAAGAGCTACCGCTACGCGCGCTACCTGGCGTGGCTCAACATGGACGAGCACCGGCAAGACCTCGCCTACCAGCCGTTCCAGTCGGTGATGAGCTTCGGCGCCGGTGGGGCTTGGGGAACCGGCCTGGGCCGCGGCCTGCAGACGCTGTACCTGCCGGAAGCCCACAACGACTTCATCGCCGCCATCATCGGCGAAGAGCTGGGCTTCGTGGGCGTGCTCTGCCTCTCGGCCACATTCCTGCTCCTGGTGGTGCGCGGCGTGCGCACGGCGCTGCGTGCGCCCGACGACTACGGCAGCTACCTGGCCTTCGGCATCTCGACCATGTTCGGTGTGCAGGCGCTCCTCAATATCGCGGTGGCGCTGGCCATCCTGCCCACCAAGGGCCTTACCCTGCCGTTCATCAGCTTCGGTGGGAGCTCGCTCATCATGAACGCCACCGCGGCCGGTGTGCTCCTCTCCATCTCGCGACAGGGCCCGGTGGACGCGCGCATGGAAACCGCGGTCACGCCGCCGGCGCCGCGGGTGGAGCCCACCGAGAAGAAGGGCGAGAAGGCCCCTGCGCCTTCGGATCTGGACCCGGACGCGTTCGGTGAGCCGGCCCTGGACGATGCCTCCTCGGAGCTCGCGTGAAGGACGTCATCTTCATCGCCGGCGGCGGCACCGGTGGTCACGTGTTCCCCGGCGTGGCGGTGGCCGATGCGCTGCAAGCGCTGGGCGTCACGCCGGTGTTCGTCGGATCGCCGCGCGGGCTCGAGAACAAGGTGGTGCCCGCCCGCGGCTACGCCCTCGAGCTCCTGCAGGTTTCCCCCATGACCGGCGGTGGCGTGAAGCGATTCGTGCAAGGTGCATGGACCGCGGCGCGTGCCATGGGCGCCGCCTTCCCGCTGGTGCGAGCCTATCGGCCGCGGGCGGTGCTCTCGGTGGGTGGCTACGCGGCGGGGCCCGTCTCGCTGGCCGCGGCGGCGCTGCGGGTTCCCTTGGCGCTGATGGAGCCCAACGGCGTCATGGGGTTCACCAATCGGCTGCTCTCGCCCTTCGCGAAGCGCGTGTATGTTGCATGGGAATCGATGGTGCCGGCGTTCCGTCCCGGGGTGGGCGTGCACGCGGGCGTGCCCCTGCGGCCGGGCTTCGGTCCGCGACCATACGCCCCGAAGAGCCCTTTGCGGGTGCTGGTGCTGGGCGGAAGCCAGGGCGCGCAGCGGCTGAACCAGACCTTGCCGGAGGTCCTCTCGCGGGCCGCCGGTGGACGCACCATCACCGTGACCCATCAGACCGGCGCCGGTCGCGAGGCGCCGGTGCGCGCCGCCTACGCGTCGCTGGGCTTCGAGGTGGCGCGGGTGGTGCCGTTCCTGGACGACGTCCCCGACGAGCTCGCCAAGGCCGACCTGGTGATCGCCCGCGCGGGCGCCTCGTCGCTGGCGGAGATCTGCGCGGTGGGGCGCGCGTCGCTGCTGATTCCGTTTCCCTACGCGGCGGCCGACCACCAGGCCCAGAACGCCTTGGCCCTCGAGCGGAGCGGCGCGTGCGTCTGCGTACGCGAGGCCGACCTCGAACGGCGCCTCCTACCGGAGCTCGGACGCCTGCTCCACGACGACGAGGCCCGTTCGGCAATGGCGCGGGCGGCGATGGCAGCGGGCCGCCCCACGGCGGCCGAGGACGTGGCGCGGGATCTGATGCGCATGGCGGGCATCCGGCCGCGCGAGGCTTCTTCGAGCAACGGCGCCCAGAGCGGGTCGAGCAACGGGTCTACTGTGGAGGCTCCCTGATGTTTCGTGGTCGCGTACGTCACGTTCACTTCATCGGCATCGGTGGCATCGGCATGAGCGGCCTCGCCGAGATTCTTCGGACCATGAAGTTCGAGGTCTCCGGCTCCGATCTCAAGCAGAGCGACATCACCCGCCGCCTCGGATCCATGGGCGTCACGGTGCAGGAGGGGCACCGCGCCGACAACGTGAAGGGGGCCGACGTGGTGGTGTACTCCAGCGCCGTCTCCCGCGACAACCCGGAGATGGTCCGGGCGCGCGCCCTGGAGATCCCCATCATCTCCCGAGCCGAGATGCTGGCGGAGCTGATGCGCACCAAATACTGCGTGACCATCGCCGGCTCCCACGGCAAGACCACCACCACCTCGATGGTCGCCACTGTGCTGCGGGCGGCCGGCCTCGACCCCACCGTCGTGGTGGGCGGAAAGGTCAACGCCCTGGGCTCCAACGCGCTCCTCGGCGAGGGCGATCTCTTCGTGGCCGAGGCCGACGAGAGCGACGGATCGTTCCTGAAGTTCACGCCCACCATCGCCGTCGTCACCAACATCGACGCCGAGCACCTCGACCACTACGGGACTCACGAGAACGTGAAGAACGCCTTCGTGGACTTCGCCAATCGCATTCCCTTCTACGGGCTCGGTGTACTGTGCATCGATCACCCGCACGTGCAGGCCATCTTGCCCCGCATCGGGCGCCGCATCTGCACCTACGGCATGTCGCACCAGGCCGATTTTCGCGCCAAGAACCTGCGCTTCAACGGCCTCTCCACCGAGTTCGACGCCACGCACCGCGGCGAGACGCTGGGGACCTTCTCGGTGCGCATGCCGGGCGCGCACAACGTGCTCAACGCACTGGCGGTCATCGCCGTCGCCGACGAGCTGGAGATTCCCCTGGACGTCACGCGCGACGCGGTCGCCTCGTTCCACGGCGTGCAGCGCCGCTTCACGGTGGTCGGCACCCCCAAGCTCGAGAAGGACGGCCGCCAGGGCGACGTCATGGTCATCGACGACTACGGGCACCATCCGGCGGAGATCGAAGCCACCCTCGACGCCGCCCAGCGCGGCTTCGACCGCCGCGTGGTGGTGGCCTTTCAGCCGCACCGCTTCACCCGCACCCAGGCGCTCTTCGAGGACTTCACCCGGGCCTTCAACAACGCCGACGTGCTGGTGGTGACGGAGGTGTACCCGGCCGGCGAGAAGCCCATCGAGGGCGCCAACGGCTACGCGCTGGCGGAAGCCATCCGCGCGCACGGTCACCACGGCGTGCACTACGTTCCCGACAAGAAGAACGTGGGCCAGGCGCTCCTCGACATCGTGCGTCCCAACGACATCGTCATCGCGCTCGGCGCCGGCGACATCAACGCCTCGGCTCGCGAGCTCGTGGCGAAGCTGGGGAGCGCCGGATGAACGCGCCCAACCGCAAGACCCGCGCGAGCAACGCCGGCGAGGCTTCGTCGCAAGGCTCCAAGAGCGCCCGCAAGGGGCCGGGTGCGCCCGCTCCGGTGACGAGCGCCCTCCCCACGCGCGGGCAAAAGGTGCTCGGCGCGCTGCGCACCACGGTGGGCGTCGCGCTGGCGCTCGCCATCAGCCTCGGCGTCGCCCTGGGCGCGCGCCAGTACGTGCGCACCAGCCCGCGTTTCGCGCTGAGCGAGGTGACCGTGCACGGCGCCAGCAAGCGCACCCCCGCCGAAGTGCTGCAGCAGGCGGGCACCAGCAAGGGCGACAACATCTTCGCGGTGGACCCGGAGACGGCGCGCCGCAAGCTGCTGGCGGATCCGTGGATCGTCGAGGCCCACGTGACGCGGCGCCTTCCGGGCACCGTGGACATCGAGGTGAAGGAGCGCAAGGCGGCGGCCCTGGTGGCCCTCGGTGATACCTACCTGGCGACCCGCGACGGCGTCATCTTCAAGCGCCTCGAGGCTGGCGACCCCACCGATTTGCCCATCGTCACCGGGGTCGAGATGGACGAGCTCACCGACGATCGCAAGGGGGCCGAGAAGAACGTCAAGCGCGCCCTCGATTTGGCTGCAGAATACAATGAAACCGACTTCGCGCCGCGCTATCCCCTCCAGGAAGTGCACCTGAAGAAGGACGGGACCACCTCGATGGTGGTGGGGCACACCGCCATCACGCTGGAGCTGGGCCAGGCTCCGTTCCGACGGAAGCTCGAGCAGGCCTCGCGGGTGTTGCGGGAGACGGAACGTCGCGGCGCCAAGGTCGACGCCATTCTCCTCGACAACGACGCCCGGCCCGAGCGCGTCGTCGTCCGGATGCGGTAGCGCGCAGTTAGGGAGCCTTTGGCGTGTTGCTCCAGCCGGTGCGAATCCAGGGGCCCATGCGGCACACCAGCTCGGTGCAGAAGTCCTGGCGCGAGGCCTCGTACTCGGCGGCGGTGATGGCCAGTCCGGGGGGGGCCAGGACTGCGCGGAAGGTGCGCCCCAGATCGAGCGACTCGAGAAGCGACCGGCCGTCGGCGCCGATGCGCAGGATGCGCGAACCGGCGCGGGCGATGAAGCCGTCGTACTCCACCGCGACGGGCTCGCCGGTGATGGGGAGGGAGAAGGCCACCGCACGCTTGGGCATCGAGGCTGCCCTCTTGTAGGCCTTGCGAAGCGGATAGCGCGTGGCATCACCGTCGATGAAGCCGTACACGGTATCGCCCATCAGCCAGGCGAGCTCACCGCGCCCATGGAAGGCCGCGCGCATGCGACGCGGAAAGGCGCTCAGGGGAAACACGCGCGAGCGACCGTCGCTGAGGACGACGTACAGTTGCTCGTCGCGCCGAAGGAGCAGTGCTGCTCGGCCGTCGTCGCTGGCCGCCATGGTGCCGTTGGAAGCCGCATAGCGGATCGAGTCCACCGGGGTGTCGGGATGCACGAAGCCCAGCGCGCGGAGAGCCGGCAAGAAGTGGAGCTCGCGGTAAACGCCGTCCTTGCCCCGGATGCAGACGTCCACCGAGGAGTCCTCACCGGTGCATCGGCCGCGCATCGCCGGGAGCCCGGTGGGGCCGGGAATGGGCGAGAGCGCCGATGCGTCCTTCGCGCGCGGGAACGCCCGCTCCATCTTTCCCACGCGGCTCACCGGATCGAGCAGGTGCAGCGTGGTGGCCTTGTCGGAGCTGCACGAGAAGAAGAGCGGGCCGTCCTGGCCGACGAACTCGCAGTAGCGGTCTTGCGCGACGCCGTGCACCGGCGTGGCCTTCTGCGGGAGCTCGTTGCCTTGCCTGTCGCGCAGCGACAGTTCGCTCCCCTGGAAGGCGCCCACGGTCCCATCGTCGAGACGCCGCCCCTGGAGGTACGTGGTGGAGCCCTGCTGCGGATGATGGGTCTTGCCCCAGCGGCGCGGGAACGTGGCGGCCGCCATGGCTGCGCGGTCCACCGTGGGATCGAGGGTGTAGGTACCTTGATCGTCGCTCACCACGAAGGCCTCGGCGACGCTGTCGATCTGCCGCGCGCGCGGCAAATCCAGCTTGCGGAAGGGCTTCTGGGGGCCGTCTGCGTAGAGCAGCTCGCCGTCGCGGGAGAGCGCCAGCGTCTTCCCCGACGGTGTTCCGGTGAGGTTGCGCACGCTCCCCAGCGGGAAGCGCAGGGCGTGACCATCGGTGAGCGAAACGTAGGTATAGGTGTCCGGCGGATCGTCCTCGTCGTCGCCGGCGGTGAGCTGCGAGTCGATGAAGAGCGCCTCGTGCGCCCCGAAGTAGACCGATACGCCGCTGCCCTTACCGGTGGCCTCCAGGGGCGTGAGCGGTCCATCGTACGTCTTGGCGTAGGCCGAGGCACCCTTGCCCACGAACACGAAGCCGCCGCCGGCGTGCTCCGGCACCATGACGACGCCCTGGAGCTCGGGGTCTTCCTGGCGGTCGACGATGCGCGCGCCCTTGCCATCCACGATGACCCGCCTGCCGAAGCTCAGCACCCCGAAGTTGCCGTTCTTCAGCTCCACCGGCTGTTCCGTGGGATTCGGCGTCACGTAGTCCCAGGCGACCCGTTCGAAGACCAGCTGATAGCCGTCGAGGCGCGCCTCTTCCGGCAAGTTGGCCTCCGGCCGGGGCGCGGGGGTGGAGCGGCGGGTGGTGCTCTCGGCCGTTGGCAGAACGTAGGGCGAGCCCTGGCCCGCGAGAACGGGGCCCGCGGGGGCCAGCGGGTGCGCGCCGGGATCCGAAGCGCCGCACGCCGTGGCGACGAGCGCGAGAGCGGGAAAGAGCGCGCGAAATCGAGGAAGCACGGCTCGATTGTAGCCCGGAGTCGACCCCCGGATGCCGAGGATCCGGGGGCGTTTGCGCCACTTTTTTGGCCCGGGGGGCCGGACCGTGCGATCCGATCGGTAGGATGAACAACGAAGCGCAGGGCGAAATCGTCGTCGGTCTGGATATCGGCACCACGAAAGTGAGCGCCGTGGTCGGAGAAGTGGGCGAAGACGGCATCACGATCCTCGGGGTCGGGACCGTGCCTTGCCGCGGCCTCCGCAAGGGCATCGTGTCCAACATCGACTGGACGGTGCGGTCCATCCGCGACGCCATCGAGAGCGCGCAGACCATGGCCGGCGTGGAGATTCGCACGGTGTACGCCGGCGTCGCCGGGAGTCACATCCGTTCGCAGACCTCCGACGGCGTGGCCGCCATCGCCGGTGGCGAGGTGACCCGCGCCGACGTGGAGCGAGCCCTGGAGGGCGCCCGCGCCATTCCGGTGGACGCGGATCGGCAGATTCTTCACGTGCTTCCTCGGGAGTTCATCGTCGACGCCCAGGACGGCATCCGCGATCCGGTGGGCATGAGCGGCGTGCGCCTGGGCGCCAAGGTGAACCTGGTGACCGCCGCCACGAGCTGCGTGCAGAACGTGGTTCGCTGCTGCGAGCGCGCCGGGCTGGCGGTGGCCGACGTGGTGCACGAGCCCTTGGCCAGCGCCGAAGCGGTGCTCTCCGACGACGAGAAGGAGATCGGCGTCGCGGCGGTGACGATGTGCACGCGCGCCTCGAGGCGCACTCCGCTCATGCCGACGGGCTCGCGGATGCCGTCCTGGTCGTCGACGATGTACTCC
>JABFRG010000591.1 GCA_013141295.1 Polyangiaceae bacterium | reverse complement strand
GTGAGCTCGAGGTGGGGAAAGACCAGGGGCGCGTACCGCGCGGCCAGCTGGAGCACGTCCCGCGGCGTTCGCGCAGCACGCAGGGCCAACGCGAGGCCGTCGTAGCGTCGCATCGGGAGCTCCGCAGGAAAGCGCAGCGCTGCGTGGGGATCGGCCAGCAGATCGCAGGCACTGGTGATGAGCGCCGCGAGCGCCGAAGGCGTGGTGGCCACCTCGTCCACGTCCGCATCGGCGGCGTCGAGACCACAGCGCGTCGCCAGAAGCGGCGCATCCAGGCCGCGCGCGGCGACCAGTCGGAGCAGCGCGGGAGCGAGCGGCGAGGGCGTCGCAATCTCTTTCGGGGGCCGCGCCACGTCGAGGAGCATAGCCGAGGCCGGTGCGGCGGCTGGTTATGGCGCGATCCGCAAATGCATCGGACGCATCTCGACGGTGCCGGGCCGCTGGCGAAAAACCGGCTCCCCCACGCATTTCCGGCGCATCAGTCGGCCGCCGCGGGTGTCAGTGAGGCAAGCCCTCGAAACCGACGCCAAGGAGTCACCCATGGGCGAAGAGCTGCCGCTTTCGCAATCATCTTGCTCGGATGTGCCCTTGGGCTGCGTCGTTCCGGAGCGCGTCCTCGCTCGCCAGGTAGCTTCTCGGGGCCGGATGCTGTGGATCGCGTCGGACTTGCATCTGGGGGTGCCCGCTCCCTTCGGGTTTCCGATGGAGCTCGAGGAGGTGGTGGTGGCCTCGCTCGACCGAGCGCTGCAGGGCGGCGCCATCATCGTCCTCAACGGAGACATCCTGGAGGATCACGCGGGGGTGAGCCCACTGGTCACGCTCGCACGCTACCCGCGGCTCCGGGCGGCGATGGGCGAGGCAACCGCGCACACGGAGGTGTACTACGTTCGCGGCAACCACGACCCGGCCGCCGACCTCCTCGCCGCCACGCTTCCATGGAACGTGGTGGATGGGCTGGTGGTGGACGATCACCTGCTGGTGACCCACGGCGACGTCTTCGACGGCGGCTTGACGCGCACCACCGCGGGGCGCGCGGCCGGATTTCACGCGGCTTTCGAGCGGCTGGTGGGGACGCCCATCGACCTTCCGCTGGCCCGCCACGGTAGCCTGCGCAATCGCGCGGTGACCGGCATCGGATTCGCGCTCGCGGAGGCGCTCGAGGACGTGGTCCCGCAGACCGGGCCGTGGCTCCGAACCAACCTCGACTACCTGACGACGCTGGAGCACGGCCGCGACCCCCGATACGTCGTGGCCACCCTCGCGCAGTCGGTTCTACCGCCGCGCATCGACACCGTGATCGCCGGCCACACCCACCATCCGGGGCTCGCCCAGGCGGGGCCGTACCGGTACGTCAACGGCGGCACGTTCTGCGACGGGCTCGCCTCCATCGTGGAGGTCCGCGCCGGTGTGCCGGTGGTTCGCGATCTGGTGACGGGGCAGATCTACGGTCGTGAGGCCTACGCGCGCTGGGAGGAGCGAGAGCCGTGGGGCACCTGGTGGAGCCGGGTGCGGGGGGAGCTTCATCCCTGGTCTCTGCTTCGCGCGGAGGTCGACAAACGTCGGCAGCCACGCCCAGCGCCGCCACCCGCACGGAACGACGAGGAACCGCCGATGAGCCTGCAATTCACCGAACGCATGGAAGGCACCTGCAGCTTCTCCGGAGGCGATGCCGAACGCGCCGAAGCTCGGGTGGAGCTGCGCGGGCGCGCGCGCCCGGACTTCTGGCGCTCTCGCACCATCGACCTCGACGGCACCCTCGACGTCACCGGGTTCGCGACGCGACGCCGTGCCCAGGGGTGCCTCCGCGTGGGTCCGCAGACCTGGGAATACGATCTGGCCTTCGTGGGGGACGACGCGTCTCCGTATCGTCTGGTGGCGGAGAAGCAGGTGCGACTCTTCGACCTCGCGCGCTCCCTCACGAGCGCGCGCGGCGACGTCCTCGACGCCTTCGGGCGCAGCGTGGCCTCGGCCCACCTGACCTTCGCGCTCGATCGCGACCTCGGCGCGCTCATCCGCAGTCTGACCTTCGGCACCCCAGAGCAAGTGACGCCGACGGTCGTCGCCGAGCCGGTGCTCGACCCCGCGGCGCTTCCGCACGACGCCGCCGCCGAAGGTCGATGGGTCGCCGTCACGGGTGCCGCTGGCCACGTGGGTCACACCTTGTGCAAGCAGCTCCGGCAGCGCGGATACGCGGTGCTGGGCCTGGTCCGCTCCCTCGACGACGCGCGCGCGGCAGCGCTACGGGCGCTCGGCGTGGAGCTGCGGGAGGCCGACGCGCTGGTGCCGCCTTCGCTCCATCGGGCGCTCGAGGGCAAGCTCATCTACGGTCTCTTCCACACCGCCGCGCCCTTCAAGCTCTGGGCCCGGGACGAGCGCCGCGAGATCGTCGAGCCCATGGTCCGAGGGACGCTCAACGTGCTCCGCGCGGCGGAAGCGGCGGGGGTCGGGCGCTTCGTGTACACGTCGGCGGGAGGAGCCGCCGGGCACGACGCCACGGGCAGAGATGCGCTCGACGAGGGCGATTGGAATCGAGACCGCAAGAGCGCTTATCTGCTCGGCAAGACCGAGGCCGAGGAGCGCCTGTGGGAATTCGCGGGCCGTCGCGATCTGGACGTCGTCTCGGTGTTGCCCACGGCCATTCTCGGTCCGTATTTCTTCCGACACACGCCGGTGACCCGGCTCTTCGAGGACGTCATCGACGGCCGGCTCCCGCTCCTGCCGCAGTTCGCGCACTCGTGGGTCGACGTGCGCGACGTCGCCCGCGCCCAGATTCTGCTGTTCGAGAGCGCCAGCGCGAAGGGACGCTACATCGTCTCGACCACCTACCGCAGCTGGCGATCCATCCTCGAGGACGTGCGAAGAATGGACCCCCGCGTGCGGGTGCCACCGCCCCTGCCCCAGGCGGCGCTCCCGCTCTTGCCCTTGCTCGATGGACTTCGCGCCCGCTTCCTGGGCAGCGAGCGCACTTTGACCCGCGCCGTGGTGGACGAGCTCGACGGCAAGGAGCCTCGCTACTCCTCGGACCGGCTCACGCGCGAGGTCGGGTTTCAGCCCATGGACTTCGAGCAGACCCTGGCCGACACGCTTCGGTGGTTGGCCACCCGACGGCAGCACGGGAGCTTCGCATGATCGCGCTCCTCGCTTCTGCCTGCTCGCTCCCGGGCGCCTGGGTCCGCGTGGGGCGCGGCAAGCTCTGGGTCCGCAGCGCGCGCGAAGGTCGCGGTCGTCCGCTCCTCTTCGTGCACGGGCTCGGGCGCGGCGGCGCGCAACTCGTCCCGCTCGCCCTGGCGTTCGCCGCGGTTCGCAATCCGCTCGTTCCCGACCTCTTCGACCTCGGCGGCAAGAGCGCCTCCCGCGCGGGCACCACCAACGTGGAGGAGCACGCGGCCTCGCTGGCGGAGCTGACCGACGGATACGGACCGGTCGACGTGGTGGGGGTCAGCCTCGGCGGCTGGATTGCCACGGCGCTGGCCGCGCACTACCCCGAGCGGGTGCGGACGCTGTTCCTGGTGAATCCAGCGGGGGTTCGCCACGATGCGGAGGCAACGGAGTCGCTCTTTCGGGAGACGGCCCGGGCGCCGGAGCTCTACCGGCGCGTCGTCCGGGGGCGACCGTTCCTGGGCGTTCCGCTGCTGTCGCAGGCGGTGGAGCGAGGATTTTTGCATGCATTATGCACGCGCGAGACGACGAGCTTTCTCGACTCCGTGGAGAGCACGCACTTCGTGGACGCCTTCGTGGACCGGGTGACGTGTCCCACGTTCCTCGTCCTCTCCGAGGCCGACCAGCTCCTGCGCCCGGAAGCGACGGCCGCGACCTACCGTCGTGGGGTCCACGATCTTTCGGGCGTCTGGGTGGAAGGGGCGTCGCACAACCTCGGCTACGAGGCGCCCGAGACGCTTCTACGGCTACTCTCCACGTTCCTCGGCCATCCGCAAGCGCTCACCACGCCGGTGGCCCGCCTGGCCCGGCACCTGCGCACGCCACCCGCGCTACGTTCACTGACGGTGGCGTCGTGAGCCCCCGCACGCCGCCGCGCCAGCGACTGGCCCGCCCCAAGAGCGAGCTCGAGGCGCGCTACGACGCCATCGTGGTGGGCTCGGGCTACGGGGGCGGTATCGCGGCGCTCCGTCTCGCGGAGGCCGGCCTTCGCGTGTGCGTGCTCGAGCGCGGCACCGAGCTCCTCCCGGAGGAGCTCCCCGCTTCGCTGAGGCACGTCCCCGCCAACGTGCAAGGGCGCGTGGACACCCCCGGCATGGCTCGGCGCTTCGGTCCCCGGCTCGGCCTGTTCGACCTTCGGATCCACGAATCGCTGGGCGCGGTGGTGGGGTGCGGCGTCGGCGGCACCTCGCTCATCAACGCGAGCGTGTTCGTGGTGCCCGAGGAGCACGTTCTCGATCATCGTTGGCCGGCGCGATTCCGCGAGGACCGCGAAGGGCGCGAGGCGGCTTGCGCGCGGGCCCGCGAAATTCTCACGCCCACGACCGCGGGGCCCGAGGTCGCGAAGATGGGCACGTTCCGGGAGCTGGCCGCGCAGACCGGCGTAGCGCCGCAGCGTGTTCCGCTGATGGTTCGACGCACCGACGACGATTCCCCGGGCGCGCGCGGCGCCGTCTGTACCGGCTGTGGCAACTGCGTCTCCGGTTGCGTGGTGGGCGCCAAGCGCAGCGTCGACATGACCTACTTGCCGCTGGCGGTGGCCGCCGGCGCACGCGTCTTCGCCGAGCTCGACGTGCACCACGTGGCGCGGAGCGGCGACGAGTGGAGCGTGCACTATGCACCCACGTGCAGGCCAGCTCGCCAGGCCGAGCATCCGGACGGCTTTCCGTGCGTGCGCGCGCGTCTGGTGATCCTCGCCGGGGGCGCCCTGGGGAGCACCGAGATCCTCGCGCGTTCGCGGGAGCGAGGGCTCGCCGTCTCGGACGCCCTCGGCACCTCGTTCTCCGCCAACGGCAACGCCATCGGCGCGGTGTACGCCCCGCGGCACCCGGTGCGCGCCAACGGAACGGACGGGCGAACGGAACCGGAGCCGGGGCCGTGCATCACCACCGCGGTGGACTTGCCCGCGACCGAGCGCCGGGGAGCCATCCACGTCGAGGACGGGACCGCGCCGCTTCTCCTCACCACGGTGGGACGCGCACTCGGGCTCGGCGCCAGGCTGCGCGCGCAGGAGCCGGGCCAAGGACGCTGGGCGCGCGCCCTCGCCACGTCGCGAGAGGTCCTCGCCTCCGTTGCCGAAGGGGTCGTCGGCGCTCCGGAGAACGGTCAGCTGCTGCTCGCCCAGTGCGACGACGGCGCGAAGGGGCGGCTCGAGCTGGGCGCCGCCGGGATCGCCATCCGATGGCCGGACTACGAGGTGCCCCACGTGGACGCCGAGCTCCGCAAGATGGCCGAAGCAGCGGGCGCCACCTATCAGCCGCTGCGGACCGGCTGGGGCGCGGGCGCGGTTCAGTGGACAGTACATCCACTCGGTGGCTGCCCCATGGGCGAGTCCCACCGGCTGGGGGTGGTGAACGATGCCTGTGCGGTCTTCGACCCCGACGGCCCTCTCGGTGCCGTGCACCCGGGGCTCTACGTCTGCGACGCCTCGGTCATCCCGGCCGCGGTGGGCAAGAACCCAGTGGGGACCATCTGCACCATCGCCGAGCGCGCGATGCACCTGCTGGTGGCGACCGAGCGCACGGTCGACCGGTCACCCGCGGTCGCGGGGCAGCCGACGGAGCGGCGTCGGAGCTTCGCCCTCAGCGAGGCATTCGAAGGCTGGCTATCGTGCGCGCCCGCGGACGCCCCGAATCGGCTCGCCGTGGACGCGTTCGCCGAGCCGTTCGCGCACCATGCCCAGGCCGCGTTCGCCATCGAGATGGACGACCTGACGACGTTCGTCCGCGACGCGAACCATTCTGCGAGCGTGGTCGGGACGCTCACGTGCGCGCTCCTCGGCGGCACCTGCAGCGTCGTGCGCGGGCACGTGCACCTCCTGGCGGACGACCCGGTCGACCAACATGTATTTTACAACATGTATCGCCTCGGCCTCGCGAGCCCGGTGGGCGAGGCGTGGACGCTCACCGGCATGAAGGTGTGGGAGGACGGTGGTGCGACGAAGCTATGGTCCGCGGGAACCCAGATGCCGATCGAGATCTTCCGGGGCGAGGATACCTCCGGAGCCCCCTTCGCCAGAGGGCTATTGCGCATGAGCGCCCGGGACTTTCTCGGCTCCGTCCGCTCGTACGAGGGGCGCGTGCGGGGCGCCGTTCCCATTCCACTGGAGGCTCATGCGGACTTCCTCGCGTTCAGCGCCCGACGCCTGCTGCAGCGCGTGCGGTGGCCGCGATGAGCGTGCTGGGGACCCCGTTTCGGCTGCCCTGCGGCCTCACGCTCGCGAACCGGCTCGTCAAGAGTGCCATGGCCGAAGGGCTGGCGACCGCGCACCAGCAGCCGACGCCACGACACGCTGCCCTCTACGAAGCGTGGGCGCGCGGTGGCGCCGGGCTCCTGGTGACCGGCAACGTGATGGTCGATCCTCGGTACATCGGCGCACGCGGCGACGTGGCGATGCACGCGGACTTCCTCGGCGCATTTCGCGCCTGGGCGCTCGCGGCCACGCGGCACGGTGTCCCCATACTTCTGCAACTGAACCACCCGGGGCGGCAGACGCCCCGAACCCTCACGCCCCAGCCGGTGGCCCCTTCCGCCGTTTCGATGACCCGCATGGCCGGCGCCTTCGCCCCGCCGCGCGCGCTCGCTCCGCAGGAAGTCGAGACCATCGTACGGCAGTTCGCGGAGGCGGCCTCACTGGCGGAGCGCGCCGGGTTCAACGGCGTCGAGATTCACGCGGCGCACGGGTATCTGCTGAGCCAGTTTCTCTCGCCGGTGAGCAACGTCCGGCGTGACGCCTGGGGCGGCGATCTCGGCAGCCGCGCACGACTCCTGCTGGAGGTGGTTCGCGCCGTGCGGAGGGCGACGCATCGCGACTTTGCGGTGGCGGTGAAGCTCAATGCCTCCGATCTCCAGCGCGGCGGCTTCGACGTTGCCTCGTGCGTGACCGTGGCTCGGTGGCTCGAGGCGGAGGGCGTCGACCTCCTCGAGCTCAGCGGCGGCACCTACGAATCCGACGGCCTCCTCGGCGGCGCGCGACGCGGTCCCGACGCGTACTTCGCCGAGTATGCGCGCACGCTTCGTCCGGAGGTGCGCGTTCCCCTGCTCCTGACCGGCGGCCAGAGGAATGCCGTGCGCATGGCCGGGCTGCTCCAGGCGGGCACCCACGATCTCGTGGGGATCGCGCGGCCGTTGGCGGTGGTTCCCGATTTTCCGGCGCGGATTCTCCGCGGTGAGCAGCCTACCCTCCCCGGCCCCGCGCGCTTCCCGGTGCGCGCCCTCGCGTCCATCGCCGAGCTCTCCTGGTACACCGAGCAGATTCAGCGCATCGCCCGGGGCGAAGAAGCCTCACCGACCTACGGGCCCTTGCGCGCGCTCCTACGCGCAGCCCGGGAGCTCGCGGGCTAGCGGGCTAGCGGCGGCGTGCGCAGCGAAAGCCGATGGTGTCGGCCGCTACGCTGCTGTACTGCCGCACGTACGAGCGCGCCGCGAGGGCCGCCAGCGAGAACGTGCCGCCTCGCGTGGCGTGGACCGACGCGGCCACCACCGGGCACTCCGGGTCCCGAAACAATCCAGGCATATTGCACGCATCATCGGCTCCGCGCCATGCCTCTCGGCTCCACTCTGCGACGTTCGCCGCGAGGTCGGTGAGCGTCGCGCCAGGCACGTCGAGGACGTCTTGCGGCGAAGTGCCCACCGGGCTGGTGCGCCCCAGCGTGCGGCAGGGACCGATGTCGACGTCGCGACCGAACGTCACCCCGGCGCAGCGCGGGTCGTCTTCGCCCCATGGGTAGCGCGCGCCGCGGAGCCCGCCCTCCACGTACTCGAGCTGGGCCTCGCTGGGTAGCTGCTTTCCCCGCGCCTCGCAGAAGCGCGCCGCGGTGGCCCAGGCGACGCAGTTGACCGGGTGATCTTCGTCGGGTCCAGTGGTCGCCGAGAACGTGCAGGCGCCCGAGCCCGCGCGCCCGGCGTCCGGGTCGGTCGGAAGCCCGCTCTGCCGGAAGGCCCGTACCGTCACCTCTTCGCGGTCGAGCACGAAAGGCGACATGGCGACGAGCCGCGGCGCGAGCCCGCCGGCGGGTCCGGGCGTCCGTTGCGCATCTCCCATCCACACCACGCCGCCGGGAATGCACGCTTCCTCGGGGCCCACCGGGAGCGCGCACGGGACGCGGCGCGCTTCCGGCCAACGCGCGAGGGGCGGCGACGGAGACTCTACCGCAGGCTCCAGCGGGGCGAAGCGACTACCGCGGGGCCTCGCGAGATCCGCAACACGCAAGGTGACGTGTACCTCCCGCACCTCTTCCGGCGCCGGACGCGGGAGCCGCACCCAGGCCACCAGCGAGCTGGGCTCGTCGGGCTGCCCGTTCCGATCCAGGTTTCGTTGGGCGTAGATGCGCACCCTGGCGACCGCGGTGTCGCGCGACACGGCGACACCAAGCGACAGCTCGCGTGGACGATCGGCCTTGAGGGAGAACTCACGGACGCACCCCTCGCAAGGCGCTACTTCGTCGCCCGCGTACACCGCCACGTCGAGCCGGTCGAAGAGCGTGAGCTCGTCGGGGCCGAGCCCGGCCGCAGGGAGCGGCGCATCGGTGTCGATGAAGAGGAGCACCTGCGCCGAAGGAACCGGCGCAGGGCCGCACGCTGCAGTGACGGAGGCGAGCGCCCACAGCCCGAGCGACGCCGGCCTCACGGCGAAGGGTACACGCACCGGAAGCCGATGCCCGGTGAGGGATCCATCGCGGCCAGTCGATCGCGCAGCGGGCTCGCGAGGCTGGGACCGGGGCTCGCGTAGCTCGCGCCACGAAACGTGCGGTAGGGCTCGTCGGCGAGATCGCAGCGGGCACCATCCACCGGCGCGCCGAGCCAGCACGATTGCGTGTAGGGTGCAAACGAATCGAGGGTCCACTCGGCCACGCTACCTGCGAGGTTCCGGACCCCGAGTGGCGTCACGTCGCCCGAAGCCACGCGACGCGACTGCGGGCCCTCCAGGTCCTTGCGGGGCGCGCAGCTGCCCGTGCCCGGCCCCAGTAGGACGCGGTCGTAGACGGCGCTGTCACAAGTAGGATCCTCGTTGCCCCAGGGGTACAGCGTCGCCCGGGCCCTCCCCGCCTTGCGCGCGCCGTACTCCCAGGCGACCTCGGTGGGCAGCTCGCCGCCTCGGCGGCGACAGAGCTCGCGGGCCACCGGCCAGGTGACGCAGTTGAGGGGCATGTCGTCCCGGTTCAAGTTGGCCTTGCTGTAGGTGCACAGCCTCCTGGCGTCGAGGTCCCGGAAGCTAGCGGGACCCGAGACGCGCGGGTTCACCGGCGGGGCGTACCCGGTCGGCAGCGGGCCCTCGTTTCCGACAACGTAGGCGCCTGGCGGCACCACGTAGCCGGAAGCCCGGGCCGCCCGGAAGTCCGCCACGGAGAACTCGTCCTTGTCCACGTAGAAGGTAGGAACCCGCACCACGCGCTCCGGCGTCGTGGAGGTATCCCCCATACCGTCGAAGAGCGCGCTTCCGAAGAGCATCATGCCGCCCGGAGTGCAGATGCGGCCGTCGCGGGCGGGAGCACAAGGCGCGCCCTTGGCGAAGGTGCCCAGGAGCGTGGAGGCCGCTCGCCCCCCGACGCCGGCAGAGGCCGAGAGCTGGTGTGGCGAGACCAGGCGTCCCGCCTCGCACGCGAGGATGCCCGCAACATCCAGACGACGGTCGGAGATGGCGGGAACGCGCGCGGCCTTCCCCACGCAGTCGCCACCGAGAACTACACGGACGTTGTGAACCGCGTCGGGGGCAACGTCCACGAACGCGAACGCCTCGGTGGAGACTTCCTCGCGCGGCTCCCTGGGGGGCGTTTCGTCCCGCCCGTCGCGGATCAGGCGGGGCCATGCTCGCCGAAGGACAGAAGGCGGGCTTGCGCTCGGAGGCCCGGCGTCGAGCAAGGGTGCGCCGACCGCGGTCGCACGCACCACCACTTGCGCGGATTGGTTCGGTACGAAGTGGGTCGTGAGGAGCGTGTACGTGCCCGGTTCGAGCGCCGTCTCGAGCACCGAGACCGGGCTCATGGTACGAACGTCTCGGTAGCCGCGGGCGCAGGCGATCTCGCTCGCCGTCTCGGTGCAGTCTCGCCGGAGAAAGAGCGGGAAGTAGAAGTCCACCGGGACCGCGCCCACCACCTCGAAGCGATAGGTTCCAGCGGTCTCGATGCGTACCTGGGCGGCTCCCGCCCCTGCGCGCACGGGGAAGGCACCCGCGTCGTTGCTACAGCCACCGTCGTCCTTCGGGCCCGTGATGGGTGCTTCACCGAGAAGCAGCGTCGTGGCGCCGCCCACCGGGAGCTCGGGCAAATGCGCGCAGAGCTCGCCGACGCTGGCGGCGGCAACGGACTCCTCGTGCTTCCTCGCGGGCGCCGAGCGTGCGGCGCCCGTGTAGTCGTGGACCCGGCCCATGGGGTACGCGCGCACCCGAACGAGTACCCGCGCCGGGCCTTCGGGCGCGGCCACGCCGAAGCTGAGCGGCCACTGCGAGGCCTCGGCGACATCCACGTCCCGGGAGCTCAGCCACGTTCCGTCGTCTGCGTACACATCCAAGCGAACGGCCTCCACGACATCCGGTACCGGCAAGTCCGTGTCGACCACCACCAGCGTCTCGCCCGGCGCAATCATGGCCGGCGCGCACCCGCTCCCAGCGGCCCCCATGGTCAGGAGCGCCAGCAACCAGGGTCGCCACGGCAGCGTGCTCGGAATCCTCACGGCGAAGGGTACACGGCACCGGAAGCCGATGCCGGCCGACGGGTCCATGACGGGTATGCGAT